>NZ_JBSVWS010000011.1:0-74092 GCF_054071155.1 Pseudomonas sp. SDO5532_S415
GGGTCAATGGCATCACCCAGGGCCTGATGTGGCGCGCAATCAACGACGACGGCACGCTGACCTACTCCTTTGTTGAAGGTTTGCAGGCCAGCCATCCGGGCTTCGTGGTGCGCTTCGCCGGGGGCGTGTTCTTCCTCGGCGGCATGTTGTTGCTGGCTTACAACGTCTGGCGCACCGTCCGGATGGCCGATGCGGCTATGGCTGAGCGCGAAGCGCAGATTACCTGAGCAGCAGAGCTGCTGCTGGCCGCGTCTCGAAGATGTAAGTGCCCAACGCAACACTGAGGGTTTTACCCCGGTGCGCCCCATGAGCTGGCAGAAACCCATCGCGAGCAATCAAACAAGGATTTGCTGGTGTTCTTGCATAGCGGACTGCCCCACAACGACTGGAGATAAAAATGTCCAATAAATTCCTCCCCATCATAGGTCGACGCTCTTTTGTAACTGGCGCGATGATCGCCGCAGCCGCCTCCGCGCTGCCCTCCTTTGCCGACGACAAACCGGCGACCTCACCCAAAGAAAAATACGCTGATCCGAAAAATCCGGCGCTCCCCAAGTCGTCAATGAAACTAGACATCGCCCACGCGGCTCTGGTTGTCATTGACCCGCAAATTGACTTCATGAGCGATAAGGGTAAGGCCTGGGCCGTGGTGGGAGAAAGTGTGACCGAGCAAAACCTGGTGGCCAATTTGCTACGCTTGTTCAAAGCAGCGAAAGCAGCGGATATCACCGTGGCCATCTCGCCGCATTACTACTACCCCCACGATCACGCTTGGCAGATCCAGGGACCCGCTGAGCAATTCCAGCACGACATCAAGATATTCGATCGCCCAAGCGCCCTGAGCCTTGAAGGTTTTCTCAACTCCGGGAGCGATTTCATGCCTGAATTCAAACCCTACATCGAGGACAACAAAACCATAGTCTGCTCACCCCATAAACTGTACGGCCCGCAAGTCAATGACTTGACCCTGCAACTACGCAAACAGCATGTCGACCAAGTGATACTGGTAGGTATGCTCGCCAATCTCTGCGTCGAATCCCACCTGCGCGATTTACTTGAGCAGGGCTTTGAGGTTGCCGTGGTACGCGATGCCGTAGCAGGGCCAAAACTGCCCGAAGGAGATGGATATCAGGCCGCGCTGATCAATTACCGCTTCATGGCCAATGCTCTGTGGACCACAGACGAAGCCGTAGCATTACTCGCAGGTAAGGCCTGATCCCCTTTCTCCGGATTTAGCGAGGGCCGTTAATGAGGCTGTCCCAAGTGGCGCCTGGCAGGTTTTGCGCGTGTGGCAGTTTGTGAAGCAACTGCCTGGCGGTGCGCAGATCAACGGAGTCGAAACCCTCGCTGAATCGTCGGTAGACTTGCCAAATCAACTCGTAGGCTTCGCTGTTTCGCCCCTGCAAAACGCGCAACTTTGCCAGCGTGATAGAAGCACGCAATTCCCACCCCAAAGCAGTCTGACGGCGCGCGCAATTCAACGATCGTTGAATACAAGCCTCTGCTCGCTCGAAGTCCGGCGTAGATTGCGTCGAGTATATCTCTGCGGCAATACGCAGCACCTCCGGGGTATCAAATGTTTCACCGTTATCTTCGACCATGCATTGTGCGCCAACGATCATCTGACGGGCGTTGTCGTACTCGCCCCGCATTGCCAGCCCCTCTGCCAGGCTTTTCATGAACATCGTACTGAGGACTTGATGATTTTCCTCATTTAATACACTCAAGCACTGTTGCAGCAGAACCACACCGCAATCCACACGGCCCTGACGGATCATTAAAATACCTTTAAGCCCCATACCAACGGCCTGATCCGGATTAAGTGCATTTTTTCTGGCGTTGAGCATCAGTTTTTCGATAGTCCTTTCAGCGGTAACCCAATCGCCCACCCAGAGAAACACCGTCGATACGTAAATCAAGGAAATGCAGATGGTCACCGGATGTTTTAGATTCTGCGCATCCTCCAGCGCCTGGTGGGCAATCACCACCGCCTGATCCGGGTAACCTCGCAACCACAAGGTTCGGGCCAGGGACACCAGTGCACGAATCTGATGGTCGTAGCCGAAATAAATAGCATCGCCATGCGGTTGTGACGACACCATGTTCAGCCCGTCCGTACATAGCTGCTGCGCCTGCGCCTGCCGACCAACAAGATGACAAGAAACCCCCAACATCCATTTTGCCATGGCAATACCCGCTGGACCGGAGACTCGCGTGCTGACTTCCATATTCTTGTGGGCTATTTGAAGCGCTTTCTGAAAATCTCCCGCCCGTGTCAAAAAGATGTTCAACCCCGCCAACAAACGCAATTGCCGCGGTGCATCATTGAGACATTCACCTAGCTCTATCCCGCGAATCAAAGCCCTGTGCACCGTCAAAGAGTTGCCGTGAGTGAACATCGAGGAGATGGCCGACGCTTCTTGCAGAATAATCTCTTGCGAACTGCCACCTGTGTTGTCCAGCACGGATAACGCCTGCTCACTCCAGCGCAGGCACTCATTGAGCATCGACAGCCCCAAAAACAGCGGCACCGCCGCCACGGCAAGGCGAATACCGATCTTCAGGTTTTCCGTTTCGGAAAATGACCACTCCAGCGCCGCGCGTAAATTACCCAGATGCTCAAGATAACGGTGAGCGTGCTCATACTCCAGAAAGGAGACCGAGTTCACATCAAGTCGCTCTAACAGTGCAATCTGATGAAGCGCATGCCGCCTGGCCATTTCCCCAGCCTCGCCACTCTGGCGCAGTTTATCCAGGGCATAGACTCGCGTGGTGTCGAGCATTCGATAACGCATGGAACGGCCTGTGGGTTGTGCCGAGAGCAATGACTTCGCCACCAACCGCCCAATCATATCGATGACCTGTGTCTCGTCAGCACCAGAATCCAGCACCACTTCTGTGGCCGTGGTGAGAGAGAAAACGCCACTGAATATCGATAGCCGACGGAGCACCATCGCCTCCATCGAGGATAGGAGGTTGTAACTCCAATCGAGCATCGCGTTAAGGGTCTGGTGTCGCGGAAGTGCAATTCGCCGACCACTCCAGAACAGACTGAAACGACTGTTCAACAACTCGGCAGTGCCCTGGATGCCATAGGCGTCGACCCGGCCCGCCCCCAACTCGATGGCTAACGCCACACCGTCGAGTTTGCGGCAGATTTGCGCGACAACTGGCGCATCCTCGTCACTCAGAATTAGGGGAACACCACCTGTCGAAGCCCTTTCTACAAACAATTGAACGGCCGAAAACCCTAAAGCAGTGGCCGCAGACAGATCGCTTTGCTCTGGGGGGCAAGCCAATGGACACAAGCGGTGAACGTTCTCACCTTCAGCTTGAAGGGGTTCACGACTGCTGGCGAGAATGTGCACTTGCACCGCCTCACCGAAGAGCCTTTCTGTCAGCGCTGCAACTGCGTCGATCAAATGCTCACAACTATCAAGCACCAGGAGCAAGCGTTTACTCTTCAAAAACACCACGAGTTCACGGGTGTTATCGGTGCCTTTGCAGTTGGCACCAAAGGCCGAAGCCAATGTCCCCACCAACAATGCCGGATCGGTAACGGAGCCTAGATCGAGAAAGTACACAGCCCCCTCGAAATGCGACAGTAATGTGTGCGCAACTGCAACAGCCACGGTGGTTTTACCCATTCCTCCTGGACCCGTTATGGTGATGAATCGCTGTCGTTTCAGGCTATTGGCGAGATAACAAACCGTGTCATCCCGACCGACCATTCTCGCTAGACGCGGAGGCAACCCTTCGCCGGACCATACTTGCAAAGGCAAAAGTTGCGTTATGGAGCCCACGGAGCTGGGCAAAATGACAGGAGCAACAAAGCTATAGCCTCGACCAGGGGCATTGACCACAAAATGGACGTCCGACTCACCGCATGACAGAGCCTTGCGCAGGCCACAAATGTGTACTCGCAAGCTACTGCTTTCAACAACCACCTCCTGCCAGACGATCCTGATCAGTTCCCGGTTACTTACCACTTTTCCAGCGTTGGCGATCAGGACAAGCAGGATATCGAGCGAACGACCACCGATTTCAACGCGGCTCCCTTCCTTCAGCAACAACCGTTTGGTGGGGAAAAACTGGAAATCGCCGAAACGGATCTCGTCCGGAACGAGACGCTGCGCATCTTCAACATCGAGACTCAGACTATCCATCTTGCAAATACTCACTGCACAGAAGATAAAAAGTCTGAGGGAAGGCATTCAAGTGGACAGGACTGGGGTTGATCCCGCCGTTATCGAATGCGTCAGACAATCGATTGTTCGGATCCGTCGAAAATGAATCGCTCAAGATTGCAGTGTAGGGCAGGAATGCTATGACCATTACCCGAACAAAGGTAGGGCCACAAGACCGAGGGTCGAGAAGCTGAGTTAGACCTCGATAATACTGCCTTTAACGACACCTCAAGTGAGTAGCGAATGAGGGTCGTCAGCATCGAAAATACCGGACTCTGTGGGCCATGCAGAGATTTGGTCAGGAATGGGTGATGTGGACACATTGCGTGATTAAGCGGGTGCTCAAACGCCTCTGGCACGCAGAGGCGTTGTGCTCTCGCCTAGCCAGCCACCGAACGGCGTTGCCGCATGGTGCTCCCCAGCGCGCCTTCGGCCATGTGCTGTACCAGATACTCCGCGTCCCGCGCCACGCCTGAAAAACGCCCCGAACCCCAAGTGTATAACCAGGGCAATCCCAGGAAGTACAGACCAGGCTGCGCTGTCACTCCACGTTGGTGGCCAGGATGACCACGACCGTTGAACACCGGAGCCTCGACCCAGGTAAAGTCCGGGCTGAAGCCGATGCACCAAATGATGCTGGTAATGCCCTCGCCTTGCAGATCCAGCTCGCTGCGCTCTTTCCCGGGCACCCAATCCGGCTCATAACGAGCTCCTGCCGGAGCATCAATCGAGTGCTGTTCGATGTACTTGTCGATGGATGCATTGATCCGGTTATAGACCGCATCGGCATTGTCGAGGCTCTCGCCCAGGTTGTTGGCGAACTGCATGACTGTGCCCTGCAATCCATCGAGACGACCGAACAACTCCATGCCTTCGAGGGCGAATTTGCGCAGGTCGATATCACGGCCACCATCGCGACCGGTGACATAGTGGTTGGTGTTGTCGCGTACACCCTCACGCAGCGGGTGCGTGTCGACGCCAATCTCGTAGTAGCCCATTTCTGCCAGCCAATCGACCACGTCCTTGCCACGGTAAAAGCGCGCACAACGGGGCGCATCACCGACAGCCAGATAAACCTTGCGACCAGCCAGATGCAAATCTTCAGCAATTTGCGCACCCGACTGTCCGGAACCGACCACCAGCACATTGCCGGCCGGCAACGCTTGGGGATTGCGGTATTGTTCGGAGTGAATCTGATGAATGCCGGCCGGCAAACGCTCAGCCAGACGCGGAATGATCGGCGTGTGATAGCCGCCCGACGCAACAATCACCTGATCAGCGGTGAATTCACCCTGCGAGGTGTGCACCTCGAAACCACCGAGGCTGCGTGGCACCACGCGTTGCACCGTGACACCTTCACGGGCCGGGGCGTTGACCGATTTGACGAAGCCCGCCAGGTATTCGTTGATCTCGTCTTTCTTCATGAAGCCGTGAGGATCGCTGCCGCCGAATCCTTCGGTATAGGTGTAACCCGGCAATGCACACTGCCAGTTGGGCGTCACCAGACTAAAGGCATCCCAACGCTGGTTACGCCAGGTGTGGGTCAGGCTGTGCTTCTCCAATACCAGATGCTCGATACCCTGCTGTTGCAGGTAGTAGCTGGCAGATAAACCCGCCTGGCCACCGCCGACGACGATCACGCTGTGGTGTGGAGGTTTGATTGAAGTGAGGTGACTGGTCATCGGGTGCTCCGGTACTGGGTAATGAAAAGGGTTAAGGGAAAAATCGATGAATCAGAAGGAACTCCAGCAGGCGCCGACCACCTGGCCGGCGCCCTCGGTTCGCATGCTGAGAACGTCAACCTGGCCGTCAATGTGGGTGGGCTCGCTCAAATAACTGGCCTGGCCCTTGAGCGAGCTCAAGGTGTCCATCGCCGAACTGCAATAGAAGCCCTTGACCTGCTTGACCCGCTCCGAGGCACTGTTCAATGCGCTTTCGATGCGTTGCAGAAAGTCCGCCAGCGGGTAACTGGCGCCCTCCTCCAGGTATTGATAAATCACGGTCGAGGGTGAATAACCGGTTGCTTCCCGGCCATTGGGCCAGCGGATTTTGAAATTGACGGCGGGCATGTCAGTGCTCCTGTTGATCAAGGTTCAAGGGCGTCAGATCGAGATGGGGGTAGCTGAAACCGGTAAATGGCTGCTCGCGCAGGTTCCAGAATTCGCCGTGTTGCTCACCGAGCCGGACGTTCAACACTCCGCTGGAATTGACCTGTGCGATGCGTTCACAACGCACGCCTTCAACGGTAAAAGCAGCCTGCACCTGCGCCCAGTCACGTTCCTGGAGCGTCAGCAAAAAGCCGTAGCTGGGGAACACCTGTAACCAGCGAGCGAGGTCGGCATCTTCCGGACACGGCAGTGCGGCCAAATCGATCGTTGTGCCACAGCCGGTGGCTTCCAGCAGCATCAACAGACTGCCGAGTACCCCGGCGTTACTGATGTCTTTGGCCGCTCGCAGCAGGCCGGCTTCTGCCAGGCGCGGCAGCACTTCGAGCTTGCTGCGCAGGCGCTCGGCGGGTACGCCTTCGAAGGCTTTCCAATAGGTACTGTCGGCATGCCAATGCCCTTCAAGGTCAACCGCCATGGCGATGACCTGGCCAGGCGCAACATGCAGTGTGGACAGCAACTTTTGCGCAACACCGGTAATCGCTACCGCCAGTGCGGCGCGATTGCCCGCCGCCAGGCTTGTGTGCCCACCGGCAAGCAATAATCCGTAGGCCTCGCACGCGGCGCGGATGCCTGCCAGCACCTGTTGCGCGGCAGCGTTATCGTGATGCCAATAAGCGTTGACCACCGCCGTCGCGCGACCACCCATGGCCGTAATGTCGCTGACATTAGCCATCACCGCTGACCAACCGGAAAACCACGGTGCCGCCTCGACGAACGCCGGCAACATGCCTTCGATAGCCAGTAGCTGAAAATGATCGCCAGTGGCAATCGCTGCTGTGTCATCACCGGGCAATGCGTAAAGTTGCTCGCGACTCAGGGTTTGTTTCGGGCTGCCGATCACGCCGGCAGGTTGCTGAATCGCCTGTTTTGAACGCATCGCGGGCGTGCTGCGCACTCTGTCGAGCAGTGCCGTCAAATCAGCCTTTTCAATCATGGCGAGCCACCTTCAGTGCTCGCAATGAAACCTGTCGCGGCATCAGCGGGTAGCTCGGCAGGACCGCCTGCATCAAGCAATGCGGCTGGCCATGCAACTCCATGTGTTCGAGGGTTTGCCAGTGCAAGGCATGAAAATAGGTTTCGTTCTGCGTCTGTACCGTGGCGCGAAACACCTCACACCCCAACTCCTTGGCCCGCGACACGGCTTCATTGACCAACGCTTTGCCAATCATGCTGTGCCGTCGATACGCCGGGGCCACGCACAATCGCCCGCCAATCCAAAGCCCCGGCTGCGGCTGATAGATGCGCACCGCACCCACTACCTGATCGCAGATCCCGCAATTGCCCGCCAGGGCGACGATGGCAATCGCTTGAAAATCATGGCTGTCCTTGTCCCGGACCAGCAGTTGTTGTTCATCGGAAAACACCGAGCGCCGCAGGGCAAAGTAGGCTTGTTTCTCCCAGTGTTCACTGGCGGGCTTGACCAGCAGTTCACCCGCGCGGAACGGTTCGAAGGTGCTGTCGACCAAAGCAAAGGCGAGATTCGACATGGGCGTTCTCCGGTTTATTCGTAGCTTTTGAGGGCCGAGCACGCGCCACATTTGGCGCAACCGGCGTTGATCTGATCAGAGTGCAAACCGTGACGACGCAGGCTCGCGCCGATCTGCGGATAGAGCCTGGCCATCATCGCGCTGTCGGGTTTTGGGTGATTAGCCAGCGGTGTGCCGTCGATGGGTACGAACGGCACTACGAACGGATACACACCCAGCGCGCACAAGCGCTCGCTCATCTCGCTGATCGCTGCTTCGCTGTCACCCAGGCCAGCGAGAATGTAGGTGCTGACCTGGCCCCGACCGAACACCTCAACCGCCGCACTGAACGCTTCGAAATAGCGACTCAGCGGAACTTCGGCCTTGCCCGGCATGATCCGTTGGCGCACGTCATCAGTGACCGCTTCCAGGTGCATGCCCAGAGACACCACGCCGCTATCGGCCAGGCGCTGGAACCAGCGATCGTCGTCCGGCGGTTCGCACTGGGCCTGAATCGGCAGATCGACGGTTGCGGTTACTGCGGTGGCAGACTCACACAAAATCGCCGCACCGCGGTCCGGGGTTTGCGGGGTGCCGGTGGTCATCACCATGTGCTTGACGCCATCGAGTTCCACCGCCGCTTTTGCCACTTCAGCCAGTTGTTGCGGGCGTTTACGGGCGATGGTCTTGCCCGCGGCCAGCGACTGGCCGATAGCGCAGAACTGGCAGGAGCTGCCGCGATCATTGAAGCGAATGCAGTGCTGCAACACCGTTGTCGCCAGCACATCGCTGCTGTGCAGCGTGGCGATCTTCCAGTAAGGAATGCCATCGGTGGTACTCAAACCGTAGAACTTCGGGACGCCGGGCATCTGTACCTGACCGACCTGCAACCCCTCGCGGAAGATCAGTGCCTGACTGCCATCGGCACTGGGTTGTGCTTGATAGGGCGAATCCTGCGAGGCCTGATTGAGGATCGGCACCATCATCGTCCGGCTGCCGAAACTCAGCGCCTTGTGATCTGACGGCCCCGCGCCACCCTGTCGAGACAAGCCGTTTTGCGCGGCAGGCCAACGCACGCCATGGCATTGCAGTTCGGCCAGCAACTCATTGGTGTGCATGATCGGACTCCTCGCCGGCAACCGCCACAAGGTGCGCGGCGCGTTCATGCACATGCGCCGTGGGCGTGCGGTCGATCAACAGGCTGAGCAGTTCAGGGCGGCTGTAATGCCCGACCGAATCCATCATTCGTTTGCGCTTGTCGATCAAGGCCAGATCGAGATCGGCAATCACCACGCCTTCGCCAGAACGCAGCGGCTCACCGAGCAGTTTGCCTTCGGGAGAGACGATGGCCGTGAAGCAACCGCCCGAAATCGGGCCGATACCACAGCCGGTGTCCTGCATGATCTGGCCTTGCTGATCGGCATCCAGCCAGGCCGTGGCGTTGACCACAAAGCAACCCGACTCCAGCGCGTGATGACGGATGGTGACTTCGATTTGCTCGGCGAAAATATCGCCGACCAGCGAGCCGGGAAACATCGCGGCGTGGATCTGCTCGCCGTCCGCCATCAAGGCGTAACGGGCCAGCGGGTTGTAATGTTCCCAGCACGCCAGCGAGCCAATGCGCCCGATTGCACTGTCGATGGCACGCAGGCCTGAACCATCGCCCTGCCCCCAGACCATGCGCTCGTGGTAGGTCGGCGTGATCTTGCGTCGATGCTGAATCAGACTGCCGTCGGCATCGAACAGTAATTGCGCGTTGTAGATCGTGCCGCCATCGCGCTCATTCACCCCGATGGAAACGACCATGCCGGCTTGCTTGCAGGCTTCGCCAATCGCCAACGTGGCGGCGGACGGCACCGTGACAGACTGGTCGAGTAGCTTGAGGTGTTGCGCGCCCATGGCAAAGGCTGGCTGCACAAACGAAAAGTAGGGGTAGTAAGGCACCACCGTTTCCGGGAACACGGCGAACTGCACGCCTTGTCGACCGAGGGCGATGATCTGTTGGCAGACCTTGTCCACGGTGCCTTCGCGGCTGTAAAGCACCGGGCTGATCTGTACGGCGGCTGCGCGAATGATGGCCATGAGGGGTCCTGAGTTCGTAGTGATTTGTAGGTTTCACATCAGTCCTGTGGGAGCTGGCTTGCCTGCGATGCGGATTTCACGGTGTGTCAGGCACACCGCCATCGCGAGCAAGCCAGCCCTTACAGAGGCTTGTGCTGTCAGGCAGTCCAGGTATCGATGATCATGGCGCCTTCACGGCGCATCAGCAGCCGCAGGTCCATCACGTCCAGCGGGTTGATCGGGCGAATGCCTTCGATCAGGGCTTTTTCGGTCTGGCCGTACAACGCTTGCAGGGCGAACCGGCAGGCGTAGACCTCACCGCCTTCTTCCATGAATTGAATGAGTTGCTTGTTGACTGCCAGGTGACCGGGAAATGCTTCAGCTCCCAGGGTCGGGAAACCACGCTGCACACCCAGTTGCACGCCTGGCCCGTACAGCAGGATTTTGGTTTCAAAACCTTTGCGCAGCAGGCGCTTGGCTTGAAGCATATTGACCAGGCCAATGGAGCCTTCGAAAGCGATGGTGTGGAAGGTGATCAGGACTTTTTCGCCGGGTTCGGCTTTGATGTCCTCAAAGACTTTCTCTTCGTAATTGACGAGGAAGTCGCCGTCTTTGTAATGGGGAATATCCACGGTTGGCATAGTGTCGCTCTCCAGTTTCTTCGTGCTTGAACGTCAGCCGGTGTTAGCTGCCGGGTTGCAGGAGATAGAGCGAACGCCGTGCCAGAAAATAAAATTATTCTCCGCACTATCGTAAGTCGTTGATTAATCTGAGGATGAAAATCTGATCCGGTTTTTCATGGCGTATCTGACGCTATCGGTGAATCACGCATTCCCGTAGAAATACGAATATTCGTAGCGGCCAACAACGAGATCTCGTATCCATGAACGAATCAGACTCACTCAACGGCTGGGCCGACCTGGCGTACTCGTCACGGCACATGGTGTTCGAGCATTGCGCCGAAGCCATCGCACTGCTCAATCCGTTTTCCGATCGACTGGGCGACCTGAACATCGCCGCCTGCAAGTTGCTCGGCTACCCACGCCAGGAATTGCTGGAGCTGCCGGTCAGCAAGCTGTTCGGCCATCAATTGGCGGACCTGATCGTGTTCACCCAGGCCGTGATGGACAAAGGTCGCGGCTGGACCGAAGAGTTGAGCTGCAACTGTAAAAGCGGCGAACGTATCGAGCTGGAAATATCCGCCACGACGTTGCAAATCAAGGGCGAGCAGCAACTGATTCTGGTGCTGCGTGAGCTGAGCCATGAGAAATACCAACGCGACCAGGCCCACACCGAGCGCACCATGCGTGGCGGGCTGATTGAGTGGCGCAACATCCTCAACCTGTTCCAGGAAAGCGAGCGCGATAACCAACTGCTGCTCAGTTCCGTCGGCGATGGCATCTACAGCATCAACAGTGAAGGCCTGGCTACCTTTGTCAACCCGGCTGGCGCGCGCATGCTGGGCTGGGAACCACAGGACATGATCGGCAAAAACATTCATCGCATTCACCACCATACTCATGCGGACGGCAGCCATTACCCAGTCGAGGAATGCCCGATCTACAAGGCCGTGCGCGATGGCGTGGTCCACGAGGGACGCCAGGAGGTGTTCTGGCGCCGCGACGGCAGTTCGTTCCCGGTGGAATTCACCAGCACCCCGGTTATTTCCGATGGCCGTATCGTTGGTGCCGTGGTGGTGTTCCGCGACATTACCGAACGACGCAGCACCGAAAACCAGCTGCAAAGCGCCCTTGAAGAACTCAAGGTGCTCAAGGAAAGGCTCGAAGAGCAAAACGCGTACTTGCAGGAAGAGATTCACATCGAGCACAACTTCCGCGAGATTGTTGGCCAGAGCGAGCCGATCAGCAAAATAATCAAGCAGATTGACGTGGTCGCGCCGACGGATGCCAGCGTGCTGATCAACGGCGAGTCGGGTACGGGCAAGGAACTGATCGCCCGAGCGATCCATCAGGCCAGCCGCCGCAATGCCAGTCCGCTGATCCGGGTCAATTGCGCGGCCATCCCGGCGGAACTGTTCGAAAGCGAATTTTTCGGCCACATTCGTGGCGCCTTTACCGGTGCTGTGCGTGATCGCGTCGGGCGCTTTGAACTGGCGAATGGCGGCACGCTGTTCCTCGATGAAATCGGAGAAATCCCCCTCGAACTGCAAAGTAAACTGCTGCGGGTTTTGCAGGAAGGCCAGTTCGAACGGGTCGGCGAAGAGCGCACCCGCAAGGTTGATGTGCGGATCATTGCTGCGACGAACCGCGATCTGCGCCAGGAAGTCGCTGCGAAGCATTTCCGTGAGGATCTGTATTTCCGGCTCAACGTTTTCCCGATTCAGTCCCCAGCATTACGTGAACGTCCGATTGATATTGCACCTCTGGCCGCCCATTTCCTCAAGCAGACCAGCACGCGTTTGAACATGCCGGGGCGACGCCTGCGCAACCGCGACATCGAGCGGCTGCAACGGTATTCATGGCCGGGCAATATTCGCGAGTTGCAAAACGTCATCGAGCGCGCACTGATCACTTCCGTAGGCGCGGATCTGAACCTCGATCTGCCCGACGAACCCCACCCCGGTCCCTGCGCGCCACAGCGGCCCTCCTCCACGACCGCAATCATGACTGACGCTCAGATTCGCGAACTCGAACGCAGCAACATGGAAGCGGCGCTCAAGGCTGCGGATGGCAAGTTGTTCGGTAAAGGCGGTGCCGCTGAACTGCTGGGGCTCAAACCCACGACACTGGCTTCGAGGTTCAAGCGGCTTGAAATCAAACTGGGGGAATAATGTTGTTCCGGTGGGCCACGTAATTTCGTGACATCCACTACGAGGATTCGTATTTCTACGAACTCACGTAGCGCCTCGATACCGCCATCGCCCACCCACCAACCAAAAATTATTATTGATAATCAGATAGTTAGAACAATCCTGGAGAACTGCTGTAAATCGGCACGCCTTTCGCAATCGGGAAATCAGCCCCGTCACTTCCCCGTGACGGCTTGACCGCCCTGCGGGGCGAAATGACGGATTCCTGCCATGCCGACATCCTCAGCGTTCACCGCCACCCGTTCAGAAACCTACCTGGCTTCGATGCCCAACCTGGCGTACACCGGGTTGTCGGAAAACTGGTTGTTGAAAGAATGCGGCCATCAACACTGGCTCGCGCTAGCCCAACTACATGATCGGTCTTTGCCGGATTTTGTCGATGAGCAAGGTCGCATCGCCTATGCCGCGTTCACTGGCGTAAAGCTGTGGAATCTGAAACTGGAAGCGATCGTCGAGAATCGCCCGTTCCAGATCCATACCCGGATCGGGCGCGGTGGGCAGGCCCGGCATTACAGCGAACATGACGTCAGGCTTGGCGAGCGCATCGTGGGGCAACTGGCATTGCTGTCCACCTTCGTGAGCCGTCACGTTCCCGGCGACAATCGCAGCGTCAGCAAAGCATGTCTGAGGGACACTCAAGCACCTGTGACACAACCACCGCAGGTGTTGCAGCAACTGCACGCCGACAATCGACGCATACGTGGCGGTGACTGGCACAGTCATTACGCCATCGATCGCCAGTCAACCGAGCCGCGCGTACTGGACTTTACGCCCTGCCCTGACATCGACTTCAACGGTGCCGACCTGCTGTACTTCGCCAACTTCCAGGCCATGGTCGAGCGTGCGGAATGGGCCTTGTCGGGCTTGCGCCGACCCGGCCTCATTCGCCAGCGCGAGCTGCATTTCTACGCAAACCTTAATATCAACGACAGCTTGCAGATCCGACTGCACACGGGGCAGTCAGGTCATCGAGGGCCACACTGGTGTGAGGTATTCCGGCGCAGCGACCAATTCAAACTGGCTGACATTTTCACCCGCAAACACCATCTCTCCGAGTGCAGCCGACCATGAGCCATTCTCCTCTCTGGCGGCCTGAAGGCCTTCGACTCAAACCGCTGTATCACTGCAGTGACCTAGAAGGTCTTGAACACTTGCACAGCCTGCCCGGCAAGGTACCGTTTGTGCGTGGCCCCTATTCGAGCATGTACCCGGAAAAACCCTGGACGGTGCGCCAGTACACCGGATTTGCCGGAGCCGAGGCCAGCAACCAGCGACTGCGACAACGGCTGGCCGAAGGCGCGAAGGGGTTGTCCCTGGCCTTCGACTTGCCGACACACCGTGGCTATGACTCCAGCGATCCACAATGGCAGGCCGATGTCGGCAAGGCAGGTGTGGCCATCGACAGCGTCGAGGACATGGTGGAATTGCTGGATGGCATTGCCCTGGACCAGGTGTCGGTGTCACTCACCATGAACGGCGCGGTATTGCCCGTGCTGGCGGCCTTCATCGTTGCGGCACAAGAATCCGGTGTCGCTGCAGAGCTGCTCAGCGGCACGATCCAGAACGATATTCTCAAAGAGTTCACAGTACGCAACACCTACATTTTTGCGCCACAGCCCTCGATGCGCATCACCCTGGATGTGATCGGATACTTGAACGAACACATGCCGAGATTCAACCCGATCTCAGTGTCCGGCTACCACTTTCAGGAGGCCGGTGCCGACGCTGTGCTGGAGTTGGCGCTGACCTTGCTCAACGCCAGAACCTATGCCGAACAGGTACAGAAGAGCGGCCTGAACCTGCAACGATTCTGTGAGCGCATCAGCTTTTTTTTCGGCATCGGCAGCGATTTTTTCAGCGAAGTCGCCAAGTGTCGCGCGGCCCGTCTGCTCTGGTCCGAAATAACCCGAGACTTGGGCATCACGAGTGAAAAAGGACAGGCGTTGCGCATGCACTGCCAGACATCAGGCTGGTCGCTCAGCGCTCAGGACCCGCTCAACAATGTCGTGCGCACAACCGTCCAGGCCATGGCCGCGGTATTCGGCGGCACGCAGTCCCTTCACACCAATGCCTGGGACGAGGCCCTCACACTGCCCAGTGAAGACTCATCAAGATTGGCCAGCAATACCCAACACATCCTTCAACAGGAAACCGGACTTTGCGATGTGGTAGACCCTTGGGCGGGGTCCTACATGATGGAATCCCTGACGGCACAAATGGCTGCGCTGGTTCGCCAAAAGATTATCGAAATTGATGCCCGGGGAGACGTGTTCCAGTCGATAGCGTCCGGCTGGATCAGCCAGGCCATCCACCTCCAGGCCATGTCAACCCAGGCCCGTCTTGATTGCGGGATCCAAAGGCGTGTTGCCTCAAATGAGTCGGCGCAAGAGCCTGCGTTGCCTGTGGACAGTCAGGCACTGTGTGCCCGCCAATGCCGCCGCCTCAGCAGCCTGCGACTAAGGCGCGACACTTCCCGTGTTGAAACCCTGCTGCAGGCGATCACCGAGTGTGCATGCTCAGGCCAGGGTAATCTGCTGGAGAAGACAGTGGCTGCCATCAGGGCGCGGGCGACGCTCGGCGAATGCACCCAGGCACTGGAAAAGATGTGGCCACGCTACAGGCAAGACCTGAGTTTTCACGCCGGCCACTATGGGCCCGCTATGAGTAAGCACCCCGATTGGGCCGTGGTCTGTGCGCGCATTTCCCGCTTTATCGTTGACCATGGTCGTTCGCCCAGGATGCTGCTGACCAAGTTGGGCCAGGACGGGCATGACCGTGGTATTCGATTGATAGCCGCAGCGCTCGTCGATGCCGGCTTCGAGGTGCGCCTGCTTCCCATGTTTCAAACTCCGATTCAGTTACTGCAATCACTGGACGAAAAAGGCCAGGTGGATCTGATCGGAATTTCAAGTCTGGCCGGGGCGCACAACCAATTACTCACGGAACTGTTGAGTCTGTTGAACGAACGTGAACTCAATATTTCGGTGGTCGTGGGAGGAATCATTCCGGACGCCGATGTACAACAGCTACTGTGCCAAGGGGTCAAAGCGTGTTTCGGTCCGGGCCAGGAAGTGATTGAAATCATCGAGCAGTTGGTCGGTCTGCTCCAGCTCCCTGATGCGCAGATCCTTGCATCTACGACACTGGCCAGGGCAAACGCGATTTCCGATAGTTAGCCAGTTAAATCCTAGCGTCGCGTTCAATCATGACCGTACGCTGTGAACCATTGTTCAAAATCCCGGCAAGACAGTGGCGCTGAAAAAAAGTTACCTTGCCCGATCTTGTAGCCTTGGGCTTTGAGAATCTCACACTGAATAGCGTGCTCAATACCTTCAGCCACTACGTGCAACGAAAGCCCTCTGCCTATTGCAATGACGGACTCGCTTAAAGCGCGGCAGGACATGTCGTGTTCCAGATCGTCGACAAAGCTCTTGTCCAGTTTCAGCTCGCTGATTGGCAGGTGCCGTAAATACCCAAGGCTGGAATAACCTGTACCAAAATCATCAATGGCCAGTCGTACTCCCAACGCATGCAAATCCCGGATGGCTTGCTCGGCCCCAAGACTGTCGCTCAGCAACACACCCTCGGTCACTTCCACGCATAAATTGACGGGCTGCAAGCCACAACGTTGCAGTTGTTGAGCAATCAGCGTCGCCAGGTTCAGGTTGTGAAAATTGATGGGCGAGAGGTTGATCGACACGGACGGAATCTGCAAACCGTGCCGCTGCCACTGGGCAAGCTGTTCACAGGCCTCGCGCAACACCCATTGACTCAGGTCATTGATCAGCCCGCATTCCTCGGCAAGCGGAATAAATTGCATTGGCGAGATCGTTCCGAGTGTCGGGTGTGCCCAACGCGCCAGTGCCTCAACACCGACCAGACGCCCGCTGTTCAGGTCGATTTGTGGCTGATAATGGAGTGACAGGCCACTGTCAGTGAGCGCTTTGCGCAGTTCTGTTTCCAGCATCAATCGCCCTTGAGCGAGTCTGTTCATCTCTTCAAGAAAGAAACTGAAGGTCCCCCGCTCGGCCCGTTTGGCCTGGTACATGGCAATGTCAGCGCAATGCAACAGACTCTCCATGTCTTGACCATCCCCTGGGAACAGGCTGATGCCGATGCTGGCGGAAACAACGATAGAAGTGCCCGCAATCGTCGTCGGCGCCTTCAGGATCATCATCAGTCGCTCAAGAAAGATCGTGACCTGTGTCGCATTCATCCGCGGCAGTACCAACACGAACTCATCACCGGATAAACGCCCAACGAAATCAGACTCTCGAAGCACGCTGCGTAACCGTTGGGCCATGACTCGCAGCAACTCGTCTCCTGACGCGTGCCCCAAGGCGTCGTTGACCTGTTTGAATCGGTCTAGATCGATAAACAGAACGGCAAGCTCTGCAGCCTCTCGAGTCATTTCGAGAATGCATTTGTGTGCTTGGGAAAGCAGGTAGTTTCGGTTGGGCAAGCCGGTCAACGCATCGTAGAAAGCCATTCTTCGAATGGACTGGCGCGCCTCCTCCCGCTCAAGTGCCAACATGCACAAGTGCGTCCCTGCCGACACCAAATGAGCGTGCAAGGGGTCGGGGCCGCGGCTTTCCCTGAAGTAGAGCGCAAAGGTCGCCGCAATCCGTCCCGCGCCGTTGCGCACAGGAATAGACCAACAAGCCCGCAAGCCTGACTGTTTCGCCAGACATTTGTACTCAGCCCACAGCGGGTCATTATTGATGTCGGTTACCAGAACCGGCTCACCCCGATAGGCGGCCGTGCCGCAGGAACCCGCCACAGGACCGATGGATAATCCTTCAATGGCCCTGGAGTAATCGGTGGGCAAGCCTGGACTGGCTAGCGGGTGCAAGATCCCCTCCTCGTCCACGCTCAGGATCGAGACAATGACTTCGGGGGCGATGCGCTCAATTTCGTGGCACATCATGGTTAGCACGCTCTCCAGGGGTTCCTCTTTCAGCAGTGCACCAATGACCCTCTCCTGCAGGACTTCATGCAGTTTTGACTGGGTAATGTCGGTCAATACGATCACGACATTTTCGAGCAAGCCTTGCGCGTCGAACACGGGTGTTGATGAGACGTGCACCCATAGTCGTTGACCGTTGCGCTTGCTGATCAAGGCGCTTACATCATGAGGTTGACCACAGAGAATGCCTTCCAGCCCTGGTTCCGCAGGCGCTTGCGCAGGAACATCGGAGACGAAGAACATCAGGGGTGACTGCCCGATCATTTCCTCACGGGAATAGCCCAGCAGCCGAATCAGCCCATCGTTGACATAGATAAGGTATGAGTTCGCGTCAACAATACAGGTGGCCGAACTGGTGACATTGACCGACATCGACAGCAAGCCGCGTTCGATGTCGTTCAAGCGTAATTGCGTTATATCCTTGAGGAAGGCCGCGTACAGGATTCGGTCATGAAGAGCGATTTTCGAGATAGACATAGAGCCCCAGCGCTCCTCGCCATCCTCACGCTCGATTCGGACATCCCGACTGACGCCCACGATTTTGTTGATCCCCGTCTCGCGGTTGGCACTGATATAGCCATCATGATGGGCGCGTAATGTGTGAGGGACCAGGGTGCTGACATTTCGACCCAGCACGTCAATCCGCGAACAGCCCCAAAACGTCTCGGCGGCGCTATTGAAAAACACCACCCGGTTGTGATCATCAATGATCACAACCGCATCGATCGCCTGCTCCAATGTTTGTATGAAAAAGTCTTCCGCCTCTGCGTCACTCGTCAGTCCGACTTTTGCATTCATTGCTGCTACTTTCCATACGGCCACCGGGCTTTATCCTTAAAGGCCTGTGGAGCACCAAAAGAGCCCTCTTCACTAGAGGGTGAGCGCAACATTCAATACTGGATCCTGATGCCAAAAAACGCGGTTCTGCCTGCCTCGGGACACAAGATCACAACAGTGCTCAGTCTCAAAGACTCAGGATAGCCCTGAAGTCTTTCCCGGTCGCACATGACTGATCACAATCGACCGGCCGAACGACCCACGGTCGTAACAGTGACAGCACCGGACAAGGCAATTACAATTTGATTAACATCTAGCGATTGAGTGATTGAATACCCCATGGAAAGCAAGACTGCGCGCCTCACTGTGCTCATTGATCCCATCAAGAAAAAAGCGTTCGAGGAGCTCTGTGCAGCACAGGATTTGACGCCTTCGCAGGTGGTCCGCCAGCTGATTCGTGACTACCTGGACGCCCACGGCGCCAGCTATTCGACCAAAAGCAAGCACGCCACCAGCACCAAGCCATAACCCGGCACGGACCGTCAGCCTCTAAAGAGTCGATGTCTCCTCTGCGAGACTGACCGCTTCAGCCAGCGCGGTGTTGAAGTCGGTGTGGTAATGCTCCGTGCCGATTTCTTGCAAGATCCCCACCCTTTCGAGCTTGTTACGCACTTTCGTATTCGCCTCGCAAAGTTTCACCACGATATGCCGCTTGTGCAACTGCTGGATGACCTCCTCCAGCACCTGTAAGCCTGTAATATCCATGAATGGGACGCGCTTCAAACGGATAATCAGCAGACGTGGGTCGGTATGGGTCTGAGCCAGGACTCGCTCGAAAGTCTCGGCCGCGCCAAAGAACAACGGCCCTTCAATCGTATAAATCAATGTCCCGGGCGGCAGGCGAGCATGCCCGTTGGCCCTTAGCTCTTCTTCCAGCTCGTGCTCGACGACCTGTTGCACCTCCACGGATGAGGCCATGCGGCGCATGAAGTGCAGCATCGCCAGAATGACGCCGATATTCACGGCAATCACCAGGTCGCTGAACACGGTGAGGCTGAAGGTGATGAGCAGGATCGATACGTCTGCGCGCGGGGCTCGCTGGACCATGCGCTTGAAATGCTTCAACTCGCTCATGTTG
Organism: Pseudomonas sp. SDO5532_S415; assembly: GCF_054071155.1. Lineage (NCBI taxonomy): Bacteria > Pseudomonadati > Pseudomonadota > Gammaproteobacteria > Pseudomonadales > Pseudomonadaceae > Pseudomonas > Pseudomonas sp. SDO5532_S415. The sequence goes on from NZ_JBSVWS010000011.1 coordinate 19,594, forward strand.
TACGCGACCACGAAAAGAATAGCGGCCAGGGCGCACAGCGGGATGTTTGAGGCCAGAGGTGCCAGAAACAGAATAATAAGCACCAGGGTGACGGCGTGCGTAATGCCGGCCAGCGGGCTTGTGCCGCCATTGCGGATATTGGTTGCCGTGCGGGCAATGGCCCCGGTAGCGGCAAAGCCGCCAAACAAGGGCGTGACCAGGTTGGCCACACCCTGACCGATCAGCTCCTGGTTGGAATCATGCTTGGTACCTGCCATGCCATCGGCCACCATCGCCGACAGCAGTGATTCGATGGCTCCCAGCATGGCGATCGTGAACGCCGGACCAATCAAATCGATGACACGCGACAGCGTGATTTCAGGCAGGCTCATCGCTGGCAGACCTTGAGGTATGCCGCCAAATGCACTGCCAATGGTGGCGACCCCCTCGAAGTGAAAGGTTGACTGTATCGCGGTAGCGACGGCCATGGCGATCAGCGGGCCAGGTATCCGTTTGAGTCCGGGAATTCTGGATGCGCTTATGACCAGGAAAAGGCTGATCACCGCCAACAGGGTTGTGGCGATATGAAGACCCGGCAGGGCCTGGAGCAGATGCCAGAGCTTTTCATGGAAGTGTTCTCCACTGACCTTCGGTAAACCGAAAAAGTCTCTCCACTGCCCGACCCATATGATCACGCCGATGCCCGCAGTGAATCCGACGATCACCGGATCGGGAATAAACTTGATGATTGCACCGAGCCGGGCCATCCCCAGCAATAACAGCATGGCCCCCGCCATCATCGTGGCGATCTGCAGGCCGTCAACACCATGCTCGGCGGTGACACCCGCCAGAATCACGATGAACGCACCTGTCGGGCCGGCAATTTGCAAGCGGCTTCCCCCAAAGAGCGAAACCAGCAGACCACCGATGATTGCGGTGTAGATGCCTTGTTCAGGCTTGACGCCAGAGGCGATGGCAAACGCCATTGCCAGAGGGAGCGCCACGACCCCGACAATCACGCCAGACACTATATTGCGAAGCCAGTGCCCTCGCCCCAACAGCCCCGTCTTCCACGCCTCACCTATCGCAATCACGGCTAGCTCCTCAGTGGATGCATGTGCATAATATTAACATACAGTGATAATTGAAATGCCCTGGCTCCACTGCTTCGTGTGGCTGGAGATGTTTATGGTGAACGCTCAGATGGAGCTGGGCGGGCATGCACTGCCAATTGAGAATTTTGAGAACGCGCATAGCGTGGTGACAGACATGAATCGTAAAGCTGTGAAAACCAAACATGCCGAAGGCGTGTCCTTCGACACCCATGTGATCGCAAACCCGACCAACCCCAAGGAGTGGATTGTGTTTTTCAAGAAGGACGCCGGGAGAAGTTATTTCCTGGTTGATGACAACGAAGAGGTCGAGTCTTTCGGGCATCTGGATGACTTGATCGCCGAGCTTCGAGACCTGGGCCTCAAGACTGCTGAAATCCACTTTTAACCCTTGGGACGATTCGAATGTGGCGCTACATAAAATTGCAAGGGGGCGTTGAAGGTAGCCCGGCGTCTTGAATTTGAGCTCGAAATCCGGACGCAGAATCAATGCAGTCAACAAGCCAATCAGTTGCTGAAATCACTTGGTCGAGCGGTACGACGCAGCCGTACCGCTACTTTGACTAAACCAGCCTTGATGGATCAGACCAGCGCGCTTCTTCGCTTGAGCTCAGTGTTGAGAATGAAATCATTCTCCGAATAGTCCACGGGGCAATCGATCACGTGCACGCCCGGTTCGCTGATGCAGCGTTGCAACAGGGGCAGGAAGTCTTCGGCACTTTCCACCCGGTGGCCGTTGGCGCCATAGCTTTGCGCATACATGACGAAATCCGGATTGCCATAGTCCAGGCCGAAGTCGGTGAAGCCCATGTTCGACTGTTTCCAGCGGATCATGCCGTAGCCATCGTCGCGCAGGATGATGACCGTCAGGTTCATCTTCAGGCGCACGGCGGTTTCCAGTTCCTGGCTGTTCATCATGAAACCACCGTCGCCGCACACGGCCACCACAGGGCGATCCGGGTAAACCAGATGTGAGGCCATGGCCGATGGCAGGCCTGCGCCCATGGTCGCCAGCGCGTTGTCCAGCAGCACGGTGTTGGGCTTGTGGGCCTTGTAGTTACGCGCGAACCAGATTTTGTAGATACCGTTGTCCAGCGCGACGATGCCTTCGGATGGCAAGGCGCGACGCACATCAGCCACGAAGCGCTGAGGGTAGATCGGGAAGCGGTTGTCATCCGCGCCCTCGATGATCTGGGCTTCGTTGGCTTCGCGGATCGCCAGCAGGCGGCTGAAGTCCCAATGTTTCTGGGTTTTGAGCGCCTCGCCGATCTGCCACACGGCGTTGGCGATGTCGCCCACCACTTCGATCTGCGGGAAATAAACAGGATCGACTTCTGCAGAACGGAAGTTGACGTGGATCACTTCGGTTCCGCCACGGACCATGAAAAACGGCGGCTTCTCAATCACGTCGTGGCCAATGTTGACGATCAGGTCGGCGGCCTCGACCGCGCGGTGGACGAAGTCGCCGGCAGAGAGTGCGGCGTTGCCGAGAAAGCGTGGGTGGCGTTCATCCACCACACCCTTGCCCATTTGCGTGGTGACAAACGGGATGCCGGTTTGGTCGATCAGTTGCTTGAGGACCTTGGCGGTCATTTTTCGATTGGCGCCGGCGCCGATCACCAGGATCGGGCTGCGGGCGGCCTTGAGTTTTTCGACGGCACCTTCGATGGACTTGTGCTCGGCCAGGGGGCGACGGACCAGGCTCGGCGGGATCGGCATGCTTTCGGTCTGTTCGGCGGCAATGTCTTCAGGCAGTTCCAGGTGCACGGCCCCGGGCTTTTCTTCTTCAGCCAGGCGAAAGGCTTCGCGTACGCGCGAAGGAATGTTGTCGGCAGATGCCAACTGATGGGTGTACTTGGTCAGCGGCTGCATCATGCCGACGACGTCCAGGATCTGGAAACGGCCCTGCTTGGACTTCTTGATCGGTTTCTGCCCTGTGATCATCAGCATCGGCATGCCGCCGAGGTAGGCGTACGCACCGGCCGTGACCAGGTTGGTCGCGCCGGGGCCGAGCGTCGACAGGCTGACGCCGGTCTTGCCCGTGAGCCGGCCGTACGTGGCGGCCATGAAACCGGCGGACTGCTCGTGGCGGGTCAGTACCAGCTTGATGGTTGATTTTCGCAGGGACTCCAGCAAGTCCAGGTTTTCCTCGCCAGGAATGCCGAATACGAACTCCACGCCCTCGTTTTCCAGGCATTGCACAACGACATCTGCGGCCTTGGCCATTTCTCTACCTCGATATCTTTGGGCGCTCACGCGCGTTTACGATGGTCGATCAAGTGGCAAGCCTGACAGCGCCGGCCGCTACCTGCCCCAGAGGCTGACGCACGCCTGCCGTCGCATCCAATTCCTTTTCGGAATAAGGCCCCCTGCCCCTGCTGTCGATTCAGCACCTCAAGCTGCGCATGCTTTGGGCGCAGTTCCCCGAAAACAGCGCCGGTCGGTCAACTACACTGACTCGACACACGGCTGCACAGGGAATTCGGGCATGGCGACCAAAACTGCAATCGTATTCGCTGGCGGTGGCAGCCTGGGGGCTGTCCAGGTTGGCATGTTGCGGGCCCTGGTCGAGGCCAATGTTCGATTCGACTTGGTGGTGGGGGCTTCGGTGGGCGCCATCAACGGTGCCTACTTTGCCGCAAGACCCGATGCCGAAGGCGTCGAGGCGCTCGCCGGTTTCTGGCGCGGCTTGCGTAAAACGGACATCTTTCCCCTGTCCTGGCTCGATACCTGTAGAGGACTGATCAAACGCCGGGGTTTTCTGTTGCAGCCGCAAGCCTTGAACCGACTGCTGGGGCAAGCGCTGCCGATCCACCGTATCGAGGACGCGACGCTGCCGCTGCACATCGTCACCACCGACCTGCTCAGCGGTGCCGAGACCGTTCTGTCCACGGGTGAACTCAGCCAGGCGTTACTGGCCAGCGCAGCCATCCCGTTGGTGTTCCCCTGCGTACAAATTGCCGATCAGTTCCTGATTGACGGTGGCGTGGCCAGCAATACGCCGATTTCAACGGCCGTCGCCCTGGGGGCCACCAACGTCGTGGTCGTCCCCACTGGAATGAGTTGCGCCCTGTCTCAACCGCCCCGGGGTTTGATCGCCCTGGCCTTGCATACCGTCAACCTGATGAGCATGCGTCAGTTGGTGAGCGACATCGAACACTTCCGCACCCTCACCAGCCTGCACATCGTCCCGCCTTTGTGCCCCGTGGATGTCTCGGTGTTCAACTTTGCCCAGACCGAGTCTCTGTTGCAGCGCGCTTATGAGCAGACCCTCAGGTGGCTGGACCGTGGGGGGCTGGAACGCACCAAGGTTCCGCATTCCCTGATCACCCATTCACATGCCCATGAGCATTGAGGGGCCGCAGCCAGGCTCGCCTCAATCGGCAGGCCTGGCCTCAGGAAGAAAAACCTGAAAGTCGCTCAGGCGGACTTCAGGGCAAAACGCGAAGCCGGGCGATTCAGGCCGTAGTGCTCACGCAGCGTGCTCCCCGCGTATTCATGACGGAACAGGCCGCGCTTGCGCAGGATCGGCAACACTTCATCGAGGAACACTTCAAAGCCCTCGGGGAACGCCGGCGGCATCACGTTGAAACCGTCGGCGGCGCCACTGCGGAACCACTGCTCGATCAGGTCGGCAATCTGCACCGGCGTGCCCACCGGCACCCAATGCCCGCGCGCACCGGCCAGGCGATTGATCAGCTGGCGCAACGTCGGTTTCTCGCGGTCGACGATGTCGATGATCAGCTTGAAGCGGCTGGACTGGCTTTCGCTGCTGTCGAAGTTGATCAGCTGGCGCGGGAATGGTGCATCCAGGTCCTGACCGGACAAGTCCACGCCCAGCATGCGGCGTAACTGACCCAGAGAAATGTGCGGCAGCACCAGTTCGTTGAGCTCGTCGAATTTGCGTTGGGCTTCGGCTTCGGTGCTGCCGATGTAGGGGCTGATGCCCGGGAGGATTTTCAGCTGACGAGGGTCGCGCCCCACCGCCTTCGCCCGGGCACGGATATCGTTGGCGAATTCGGTCGCGCTTTGCAGGGTCTGGTGCGCGGTGAAAATCGCTTCAGCATGCCTGGAGGCGAAATCACGGCCATCTTCGGAAGAGCCGGCCTGCACCTGCACCGGTCGCCCTTGAGGCGAGCGTGGCGAGTTGAACGGGCCTTTGACTTTGTAGTGAGCGCCCACGTGGTTGATCGTATGCACCTTGTCATTGTCGGCAAACACCCCTGAGGTCTTGTCCAGCACCAGCGCATCGTCCTCCCAGCTGTCCCACAGGTCACCGACCACCTGCACGAATTCTTCGGCCTGGGCATAGCGGTCATGGGCCGACGGGTGTTGGTCCAGGCCGAAGTTGGCGGCGGCGGCGGCCATGGACGTGGTGACAATGTTCCAGCCGGCGCGGCCCTTGCTGAGGTGGTCCAGCGCACTGAACGAACGGGCCAGGTTGTAGGGTTCGCTGTAGGTCGTGCTGGCCGTGGCGATCAGGCCGATGCGTTGGGTCACCGCAGCAATTGCCGCCAGCCAGGTGATGGGTTCGAAACGAATGCGCAAGCCTTCACGCCCACTTTCGGCCAGTGACGGAGAATCAGCGAAGAAAATCGCATCCAGCTTTTCGTGTTCAGCGCGTAACGCCAGTTGCTGGTAATAGCCGATATCCATGGAAGATTCCGGCACCGATTGCGGGTGACGCCAGGCGGCTTCGTGATGGCCGTTGGGGTAGATGAAGAGGTTCAGGTTGAGTTGGCGTTCAGACATTTCCGCTCCTTGAAAAAGTGTGTTTGAAATACAGCAAATCGCGCACGGTGCAGAGGCTCAGTGCAGCTCGGCGAAATCGCTCAGCACATCGTCGCGCAGAGCGATGAAACGGCTGTCACTGCGGTTGCGCGAGCGCGGCAGATCGATGTCGACAATGCGTCGGATCCGACCGGGATTGGGCTGCATCACCACCACGCGATCGCCCAGGAATACCGCCTCATCAACATCGTGGGTCACCAGGATCATGGTGATTTTTTCCTTGGCCCAGATGCTTTGCAGTTCGCCCTGCAGGCGTGCACGGGTCAAGGCGTCGAGGGCACCCAGCGGTTCATCCAGTAACAGGATGCTCGGACGATTGACCAGGCCGCGGGCTATGGCCACGCGTTGCGCCATGCCGCCGGATAGCTGATGCGGGTAGGCATCGGTAAAGTCTTGCAGACCGACCAGTTCGATGTGCTCGCGCACGGTCTCGCGTTTCTGCCCGGGGCTCAGGGGTGAATTCTTCAGCCCGACAGCAACGTTCTGCTCGACGTTGAGCCAGGGAAACAAGCGGTGATCCTGAAACACAATGCCGCGCTCCAGGCCAGTGCCTTCGATGGGTTTGCCATCGAGCAGGATGCGCCCGTCGTATTCTTCGTCCAGGCCAAGAATCAGTCGCAGCAGCGTGGATTTGCCGCAACCACTGGCGCCGACGATGCTGATGAACTCGCCAGGTGCGATGTCGAGATGGATGTTGTCGAGTACTTGCAATTGAGTCGAACTGCCCGGTCGGGAAGCGAATCGCTTGCTGATGTTTTGCAGGGTCAGGCTGTTATTGAGCATGTTGCAATCCTTATGAAAGTGCCGATCAACGAGCAGCGATGCCATACAGGCGCTGCATCCGCCGCTCGAGTGTCCGGGCCAGGGCATTGAGGCCCCAGCCCACCAGGCCGATAACCACCATCCCGAACAACACCAGGTCCATCATGAAATGTTCGCTGCCATCAATGAGCGTATTGCCGATCCCCTCCCCCGATACCAGCAGGTATTCGGCGCCGATGGTCGCCAGCCAGGAATAGACCAGTGCCAGGTAAAGCCCTGTGAATATCGACGGCAAGGCGGCGGGCAACATCACCCCGATGATGGTTTGCCAGCGGGTGAAGCCATACACCCGAGCCACCTCCAACAGATTGGGCGGGACGTTGCGCAAACCGTCGCAAGTATTGACCACCACAGGCACCAGTGCCGCCAGTGACAGGAACACCACCTTGGCCACGTCGCCCAGGCCGAACCACACCGAGATCAGCGGGATCCAGGCGAACAGAGAGATTTGCTTGAAGGTATTGAAACTCGGACCTACAAGACGTTCGAAGTGCCGCGACAGGCCCAGCAGGCAGCCCAGTATCAGGCCCAGTGTGGTGCCGATAAAAAAGCCGCTGAGGTTGCGCGCCAGGCTGGCGGAAATGGCCCGCCAGAATTTGCCCGACGCAATTTGATCCCAGGCCGTCGCGGCGACTTTTTCCGGCGAAACGAACAGGCCCGACTGGCTCCAACCCTGGTTCGAAGCCAGCCACCACAGGGTGATGGCGGCAATTGGCAAGACCCAACCACGATATCTTCGACTGCCACGACCTACTGCAATGATCGCACTCATGACAAGCGCCCCCCGGCCGCTGGACGACCACGATTCAGGCGCCGCTCCACGTAATCGAAACCGCGGTCTATCGCCAGACCGAGCGCCCCCACCACCACAACGGCCGCCATCACCAGGTCCAGTTGAAACAGCTGGCGCCCATAGACTATCAGGTAACCCAGCCCCTCACTCGAAGCCACCAACTCGACCACGACCAGCGATAACCAGGCTTTGGTGAAGCCCAGGCGCAATCCGGTGAACAGCGTCGGGACGGCTGCCGGCAAGATGATGGAGCTGACGCTTTGTCGACGGCTGAATCCGTAGGCCCGGCCGACTTCCAACAGTCCCTTGGGTGCCTGGTGGAAAGCCTGCAAGGTGCACAGGGTGATCGGCACCATGGCGGCCTTGGCAATCAGCACATACTTGAGCGTTTCGCCGATGCCGAACAGCAGCAAGGCAAACGGCAACCAGCCAAGTACCGGGATCTGCACCAGGGCGTTGAAGGTGGGTAACAGATAATCCTCTACCGTCCTGAAAAGTCCCATGGCCAGCCCCAGCGCCATGCCGATGAAGGCGCCCAAGGTAAATCCGACGACAACCCGTTGCAGGCTGGCGGACGCATTCAGCCAAAGATCACCACTGGTGACCAGGTCCGACAAGGTCTGATAAATGTAGGCCGGCGGTGGCAGCACCTGCTCTGAAAGCCAGCCGCGCTCCACCCCCAGGTACCATAAGCCGAGCAACACCAGCGGCAACAGCCAGGGCAAAGCCTTGTCACCCAGACTCAACGTCCACCTGGACGTGCGAGGCACCTCAACCTTGCGAACCGGGCGGGTCGGTGACGGTGGCAAACGCTTGACGTTGTCGCTCGCGATTGCCGGTGCCGTGTACTGCTCTATCCTGACGGTCTGTGCCCTGGCCATTTGCCTAGCTCCCTTGCTTGCTGGTCGCGGCCGCTACTGCATTGCCGGCCGGCTGTTTGCCATCCGGGCCATAGGGCGTCCAGTAGTTCTCGAGGCCCTTGGTTTTCAGGGATTGTTGCAAATAGCGGGTCTCGAACCAGCCATCGATACTGACGGGGCGGCGGATGAGCTTTTCTTCCTTGGCCTGATCCGCCACAGCCTGATAGCGGCCGAGCAGGAAGTTGTCGACCAGAGGCGAGGCCCGGTCCCTGATGCTGACCCCGGTAAAGTCAGCGCGCAGTGACTCTGCGGGTTCATTACTCTTGGCCCATTCAGCGAAGACCGCATCACGATGGCTGTCCTGCGACGTCCATTTCGCTGCGTCCACCAGGGTATCGACGACCTTTTGCACGTTGTCCGGATGTTCTTTTTCGTAGGCACCCCGAACCACCAAGGCGGTCTGCCGGGTGTAGCGCACATCCTGAGTGGGGTTGTCGTAAATGATGTCGATCAAGCCTTTGTCGCGCAGCTTGAACAGTTCGCGACCGCCGAATGCGGCATCTACCCCATTGGATACCAAGGCTGCCTGAGTGCTTCCGGTGTCGAGGTTGATCACCTTGATATCGCGCTCGGTAAGACCATGCTCCGCCAACAGGTTGATCGTCACCAGATGGCCATTGGTTCCACGGAAGATCGCCACCTTTTTGCCCTTGAGATCCTCGATTTTTTTGAGATCGGATCCTTTGGGAACGGCCAGGTAAAGATTGGCGCGCACCCCCAGTGCGGCCAGCAGTTTGGTGTCCAGTCCGTTGGAGCGCCCGACGACGGCGGGTAGATCGCCCTGGTAGGCGAAGTCGAGTTGCTGGTTTGAAAAGGCTTCGTTTACCGCGGGGCCGGCGCCCTTGAAGAAAAACCACTGCACCTCGGTCCCGGTTCCAGCGAAGGCTTTTTCCAGCAATTGTTGATTGCGCACGATGCCCAGGGGCGAACCACTGAACGTTACCGGGTCACCGCCGCCGGCCGTCGCTACACCAATGCGCAATACATCGGCCTGGGCCAACGGGATTGCAAAAACCGTGGCCAGTGCCGCAGCAATACTGCCTTTGAGAAACAGAGGGATACGTTTGAGTTCCATGTACAAGACTTCCTTGTGGCAATGAGGGTCGAGCTGTCAGGCGGCGAGGTGTTTTTTGTCGGCTTCGGTTTTCGGCGAGCGGGTATCCGGGCTTGGCTTGAGCGCCTGGCTGAGGCGACCGTCCACCCCTACCGGAACATCACCGTCGATGGTGGTCCGGCGCACGATGCGCCGGGCATCGCCGTAGTCGTTGATCGCTATATGCTGCGTGGCGCGGTTATCCCAGATCACCACGTCACCCTCATGCCAGCGCCAGCGCACAGTGTTGTCGACATGGGTTATGCGGTCGTGAAACAGACGAATCAGTTGTTTCGAATCGTTATTGCTGACGCCTTGTATGTGTTTGACAAAGTGCCCCAACAACAAACTTCTTTCACCCGACTCCGGATGCACCCGTACCAAAGGATGTTCGGTCTCGTAGACTTCGGCGGTAAATTGTTCGCGGTAGCGTTTCAAACCCGACTCATCGGTATTACGCGGCGCCGCATAGTCATATAAGTTGGTGTGCAACGCGCGGAGGCCATCTGCAAGTTGTTTCAATGGCTCGGGCAAGTCGGCATAGGCCGCTGCGGTATTAGCCCACACCGTGTCGCCGCCATAAGGTGGAATAACCACACCGCGCAAGATGGATATTTTGGGGTAATTGGCAACAAAGGTCACATCGGTATGCCAGGAGTTGGCGCGGGTTTCCTTGGCGTCCAGGTGCAGGATAGCGGCACTTTGCTCGGCGGAACGCACGGTCGGATGCGGCACCTGGTCACCGAAACGCCGGGAAAAAGCTTCGTGCTCGGCGTCGTCCAAGTGTTGGTCGCGAAAGAACAGGACTTTATATTTCAGAAGTGCCTGGTTAATGAATTCGAATGTTTCATCACTGATGTTCCCACCCAGTTTGACTCCCTCCAGTTGCGCACCAATACGACCAGCGACGGGTTTGATTTGAATGGTCATCGAGTTACCTCCTGTCTCACGAGTTGTTGTGGGACAGATCATAAAGACATAAAACACCCCATGACTAATCATCATTTCGTATAAAGATATAAGTGCGCTCCGTATAACTAAGCCGTCGTAAAAAACGGAGAAGCGTTATAAGGCTGCGGTTATTAGCTCATAACTAATTAACCAACATAAACGAAATTATGGAGCTGGCGTTCCAACTAACAATGGCCTGACGCGCTCCCTTACCGGTTGTCGAGATTCAGGCGTTGTCGGGTGACGTGGAATATTCTGATGAGGCCCGTGAACATGAGCCGGTATCGGTTCGGATCAGCGACTGCCCTGGGTACACCGCCGGCTCTTTTTGTCTGAAGCACTGAAAAGGAGAAGCCAGCATGAACACCATGAAACTTCACCCTGCACTGGACAATGGCATCCAACCCGCCGCCGCCAATTTCACAGGTGGCACCCTGCAATGCCTGTGTGCAACCGACAAGGTCGAAGTCAGGATCGACGCGCAAACCGTGCACAACCACGCGTGCGGCTGCAGCAAATGCTGGAAACCGCAAAATGCGTTATTCGCGGTCATTGCCGCTGTACCTCGCAATAAGGTCAGCATTATTGCCCACGGCGAAAAACTGGCGATTGTCGACGAAGCCGCCACCGTCCAACGCCATGCCTGCAAGCAGTGCCACGCCCATCTCTTCGGGCGTATCGAAAACAAGGACCATGCGTTATATGGCCTGGACTTCATTCACACCGAACTCTCTCCCCAGAAGGGATGGTCTGCACCAGGCTTCGCGGGGTTCGTGTCTTCCTTGATCGAAACCGGTACGCCACCGGCGCAAATGAAGGCTATCCGTGAGCGCCTGCGCTCGATCGGCCTGGAGCCCTATGATTGCCTGTCCCCGGATCTGATGGACGCACTGGCGACTCATGTCGCCAAACAGAAAGGCCTGCTCCCCGCCGCCTGATTGATCGGTCGCCGCGGTTTCCTGGCCCGGACCGCGGCACCGGTTCACCGCCCATGAGGAAAGGAACAGCATGATCAAAGGTCGTCGAGACGAGGTTTTCGATCAACGGATGGGGCGCTCAATCCTGCCACAAGCTATTGATATAAAAGAAAATAGAACATCAACCAGAGAGCTGATAACGCCAAAAACACATTTGCTTACAAAGCACCAGCTCGCTAAACACCGAGTTAGTAACTACAAGTGATAGGTTACGCTGCCTTACCTGACCAAGAGATGCACAGCCTTACATTATGCGCATCCACCTACCCAGCCTCCCTGCATTCGGGGCTTACCTTGCCCTTACTTGCCTGTTCGCGACCGCTTGGCTCACTCACCCCGCACCTGTGCACTCATCCTTTGCCCTGATGAGTCCGACCCGGGCCGTGGCTGATCAAGTCGCCAAACCCATTTACACCAGTCGATTTGCCTCATCCGGCCTGGTGGATTTCGTACATTCCTCGGCAGTCACCGCCTTGCCTGACGGCAGCCTGATGGCAGTCTGGTTCGCCGGCACACGCGAAGGCGCGGCCGACGTGCAGGTGCGCTCTGCCCGCTTCGACGCGAAAACCGGCGAATGGGGGGCGGAACAGGTTCTGGCGACTCGGGATTCGACCCAACAGGGCACTCGCAAATACATCCGCAAATTGGGCAACCCGGTCGTTGCGCTCGCACCGGACAACCGCCTCTGGTTGTTCTACGTGTCAGTGTCCATGGGTGGCTGGGCCGGCAGTGCGGTCAATGTGATGGTCTCCGACGACTATGGTCGCCAGTGGTCCGAACCACGCCAGTTGGTCACCTCCCCGTTTCTGAATATCAGCACCCTGGTACGTTCGGCCCCGGTGTTCCATGCCGACGGCTCCATCGGTTTGCCGGTCTACCACGAATTCCTGGGCAAGTTTTCCGAGTACCTGTACCTGAGCGCTGACGGTGATGTGATCGATAAATACCGCATCAGCCGCGGCAATAACTCATTGCAACCCACGGTCGTTCCGCTGGATGGCCAGCGTGGCATCGCCTTGCTGCGCTATGCCGGCGATACCCACCACCGTGTCCTGGCGACCCGTACCGAAGACGCCGGGCAAACCTGGAGCGAACCTTATCCGCTCGACCCCTCGAACCCGAACTCCTCGTTGGCGGCCATCGCGACACCCGAACATGGGTTGTTGGTGGCGCTCAATGATTTACAGGAGGGGCGCTTCAAACTGAGTCTTTATGGTACCGATGCAAAAATGGACGATTGGCGCTCGCTGCGCGACCTCGACAAGTCTCCTGATCCTGAGGGCGATACGTTTTCGCCCGAGGCCTACAAGGAAATCATCGGTAGAGAATTCCGCGGATCCAGCGGCGCACTTCGCCAACCGCTGGAGGCCCAGTTCCTGAACAACCTCGACAACCGGGTCTGCAAGGCGCAAGGCTGCGTTTTCGAATATGAATACCCCTACTTCATTCGAAGTCCCGACGGTTTGTATCACCTGGTTTATTCCTGGAATAACACCTTCATCAAACACGTCACCTTCAACGATGCGTGGCTGTCGGAGCGTGCCAAATGATCAACCTGTGGCAAGCCCATATCAGCTTCGCAATGATCGTCTTCCTGTTGCTGCCGTCCTTTGGCTTGAAGAGGACCGTCCGCATCGGGCTATTGCTCGCCTTGCTGGCAGTCAGCTTCATACCGCTGGATGGCTTGTCGCTGGCCGCGTACTTGCGCAGCCACATTGATGACCTTGCCGTCACGACCCTGGTTTTCATGGCGTGGGGCTGTTTGCGTCGACTGGATTTCCTGCCGGCTGCGCGGCCAGGCACAACCACCGTACTGATTGTCTTCGCCGCCATGGCGCTGATGCTCTATCCGGCAACGCTGGGGTTGACTTACCTGGACCCCTATCGGTTCGGTTTCAGTCCACGCCCGATGCTGATCTTCGTCGGACTGCTCACGGCAGGCCTGTTTTATCTGCGCAGTTATTTGGCCGTCGTGATGCTGGCCGCTGCGACCCTGGCCTTCATCGGCGGGATAAAACCGTCGCATAACTATTGGGACTACCTGGTCGATCCACTGCTGGGCCTGTACTGCTGCTCGGCATTGCTGATGCTGGCGGTGCGCGGTATGCATGGCCGGCGAAACCCATCGCGTGGCTCAGTGGAAGACTCCAGGTCCGCTTGAGATTCAACGACAATTTTTTAACAGGGGTACATGGATGCGTTGGCTGCAATCGAGACGTTTGCATTACTGGCTAGGCGCAACAGCGATTGCGTTCGTGCTGTTTGCGTTACTGCGGGTAGTGTTCTTTTTCGGCTTTTCCGGTTTCGACGCCGGCGCGTTGAGCGCAGAAGATGCCGTTCTGGAAACCCTGGGCATCGGCTTTCGCTTCGATCTGCGCCTGGCCATCCTGGTCATGCTGCCACTGGCGTTGCTGGCCTGGATTCCGCGCTGGAATCTGGTGAGTAGCCGCCTGCTTCGCCGATTGGGACGCGTGTATGTGTCGGCCGCCATCGGCGCCCTGCTCCTGATCTATATCGTCGATTTTGGCCATTACGCCTATCTGGGTGTAAGGATCAACGCCACCGTCCTGCGCTTCATCGAAGACGCGCAAATATCCCGTGACATGGTCTGGCAGACCTACCCGGTCATCTGGATTTCTCTGGGCTGGCTGGCGACGGTCGCACTGGTGACGCTGGTCCTGGTGCGCCTGGAACGCCTGACGCTGGACCGCGCCCGCAAAGCCATCCACCCGCTCTCCGTCACCTGGGGCAGCACGCTGATGGTCGTGTTGGTGCTGCTGGGTATCCTGGGGCGCGTCGAGAACATGAACCTTGAAAACCCGGTGCCATTGCGCTGGAGCGATGCGTTCTTCTCCGGCAATAACCAGGTCGCGGCACTGGGCCTGAACCCGGTGATTTTCTTCTACGACACGGTCAAGGTCGGCCAGTCGCGCTATGACGAAGCGCAGGTGCGTGAGCACTATGCCGTGATCTCCAAATACCTGGGGGTCGACCAGCCCGACCCGCAAACCCTGAATTTCGTCCGTCACCAGGCGCCACAGCCCTACAAGGTATCGGGCACACGGGCGCCGAACGTGATGTTTGTGATGCTTGAATCGCTGGGCACCAGTGCCGTCGGGGCCTATGGCAACCCGCTCAATCCGACGCCCAATATCGACCGCCTGGCCACGCAGAGCTGGTTCTTCGAGCACTTCTATGTGCCGGTCACCGGCACCGCGAAAACCGTTTGGGCCAGCATCAGCGGGGTTCCGGACGTCACCCGCCAGGAAACCGCGACGCGTAATCCGTTGATCACCAAGCAACACACACTGATCAATGCGTTCACCGATTACGAGAAAATCTACACCATCGGCGGCAACTCCGGTTGGGCCAACATGAACGCCTTGATCCGTCAAAGCATCGACGGGGTCCGCTTGTACGAAGAGCGGGACTGGCAAGCCCCGGTGGTGGATGTCTGGGGAATTTCGGATCTGGATCTATTCAAGGAAACCGACAAGATCCTGCAAGCCCTGCCCAAGGACAAACCGTTCTTTGTCTATGTGCAGACGGCCGGCAACCATCGTCCCTTCACAATTCCCAAGACCAATGACGGATTCGAGGTCAAGCACCCTACCCTGGCTGAAGTCCAGGCCGCGGGATCGCGCAGTGTCGAGCAGTACAACGCTGTGCGCCTGCTGGACTTCAACATCGGACGCCTGATGGAAATTGCCAAGGAAGGTGGTTGGTACGACAACACCATTTTCGTGCTGTTTGGCGACCATAACACCCGTATCGCCCAGATCCCTTTCCTGGCACCGGCTTATGAACAACTGGGCCTGGAAAGCAACGCGGTGCCGATGATCATCCACGCACCGGGCCTGCTCGGCACGCGGACCGTCAAGGAAGCCGTCGGCCTGGTGGACTTGCTGCCGACCGTGGCCGGCATGGCCGGCGTTGAGTTTCGCAACAGCGGCCTGGGACGTGATATCCAGCAACCTGCGCCCGAGGGTGAGCGCGTAGTGCCATTGGTGCTGCGTGAAGGCACCTTCCCGTTGATTGCGGGCGTCACCCAGCACTACATGGTGCAGATGGAGCACGACGGCAGCTCGCCGACACTGCACGACCTGGCCTCGCCGACACCGCTGGACAACGTGGCCCAGCAAAACCCTGAAGAGTTCAAGCGCCTGGTTGAACTGACCCGGGGCATGCATGAAACGTCGAGATTGATGCTGTACCAGAACGTACGCAAGTAACCCTGTCGGGGCCGGACGACCGTACCGGCCCCGATTGCTCGCCCCCTCAGCTTTTGCAATTCGTATCTCTACCCTCCCCCGAACTAAAGCCCATCGGTCGCGCCTCCCGTGCGCAAGCTACAATTGCTCACCTGCACACTAGAGCCGTCACGGAGCGACCATGTTCGCCAGCCTGTTGGTCATCTTCACCTCATCCCTGGTCGTCATTGCCCTGTTCCATCGCTTGCGCTTGCCGCCGGTGCTGGGCTATCTGTGCGTGGGGCTGATGGTCGGACCGATGGCCTTCGACTGGGTAAAAGACAGCGATGCGTTGCCCCTGATTGCCGAAATGGGCGTGGTGTTTCTGCTGTTTTCCCTGGGGCTGGAATTTTCACTGTCGAAGATGATTGCGCTGCGCCGGGTGGTGTTCGGCTTGGGCACCTTGCAAGTGGTGGTATCCGGGGCAGTGTTGGGCGCCTTGTTGATGCTGGCAGGCGTGCCTACGGCGGCGGCGTTTTTACTCGGTGGTGGCCTGGCCCTTTCCTCTACCGCCATTGTCAGCAAGGAACTGGGGAGTCTCGGCGAAATTTTCAGCAGCCATGGCCAGAACGCTATCGGTGTGCTGTTGTTCCAGGACGTCGTGGCCGTGTTACTGCTGACGCTGGTCCCGGTCTTCGCCGGCACCAGCGATCAAGCCTGGTACTGGGCGCTTCCCCTGACGCTGGGTAAAACGTTGGTGCTGTTCGCAGGGCTGTCCCTGCTCAGTCGCTGGGTGTTGCCCCATTTGTTTCATGAGGTGGCGG
This sequence comes from Pseudomonas sp. SDO5532_S415, assembly GCF_054071155.1. NCBI lineage: Bacteria > Pseudomonadati > Pseudomonadota > Gammaproteobacteria > Pseudomonadales > Pseudomonadaceae > Pseudomonas > Pseudomonas sp. SDO5532_S415. Next base: position 36,046 of record NZ_JBSVWS010000011.1, read on the forward strand.
CCTCGCGTTCCGCCGAACTGTTCGTATTGCTGGCACTGGTAATCGTGCTGCTGACTGCGGGGCTGACACACCTGATCGGTCTCTCCCCTGCCCTTGGCGCCTTTCTCGCCGGCATGTTGCTGGGGGAAAGCCATTACCGGCATCAGATCGAGGCCGATATTCGCCCGTTTCGCGACATCCTGCTGGGCGTGTTCTTCGTCAGTATCGGCATGTTGATCGACTTGCGCCTGTTTGCCAGCCACGGCGTGCTGATCCTCGGACTGACCCTGGGGCTGTTGCTGATCAAGGCCAGCGTGGTCGCACTGTTGGTCAAGTGGCGTGGCAGTGACAATGAAACCGCCTGGCGCAGCGGCCTGGCCCTGGCGCAGGGCGGCGAGTTCTGTTTTGCATTGATGACGCAGATGCAGCAGAACAATCTGATGCCGGCGGATCTTGGCGGATTGTTGCTCGCCGCGACCTTCTGCTCGATGCTGGTCACACCGTCGCTGCTGCGCATGGCCCCTCGCATCGCCGCACACTTGCACCGCAAGCCCAACGAAGAAGCCAGACTTGAGGAAATCAGTGCGCTCAACGCGCAGGCAAAAAAGCATGTGGTGATTTGTGGTTATGGTCGCGTCGGGCAATCCATCGGGCGATTCCTGCGCAACGCCCAGCAGACTTACGTCGCGCTGGACAGCGACCCGGTGAGGGTCCAGGAAGCGGCAGTCGCGGAAAGTACCGTGCACTACGGTGATTCACAGCGTGCAGACCTGCTGTCCGCCGTCGGGCTGGAGCGTGCCAGCCTGCTGGTCATCGCCGTCGACAATACCGGCACCGCCCTGCAAATCCTGCTGGCGGCACGCCGAATCAACCCGAGCGTACCTATCCTGGTACGCACACGGGACGATGATCAGGGGCCGGAGTTGAAAGCAGCCGGCGCCAGCGAGGTAGTGCCCGAACTCATGGAATCCAGCTTGATGCTTGCCTCGCATGCGCTGATTCTGCTCGGTTTTCCTCAACAGGAGGTGCAGGAGCGGGTCGACAGGATCCGCAGTGACCGCTATCAACTGCTGCACGGTTTTTATCCCGGCGCCGAGGATGAGGAGTCCTGATTCCGGTCACGCCTCAAAAACTGTGGGAGCGAGCCTGCTCGCGAAAGCGATGTGTCTGACGATATCTCTGCTGAATGTGCCGCCCTCTTCGCGGGCAAGCCACGCTCCCACCGAGGATCAAAAACTGTGGGAGCGAGCCTGCTCGCGAAAGCGGTGTGTCTGACGATATCTCTGCTGAATGTGCCAGTATCTTCGCGAACTGGCTCTCTCCCACAAGGGGTTTACAACGGCCGCAAGTTTGGTGCCATCGAAGATCAGAAACCTGTAACCCCGCTCAACCCTTGTGCCCTACCCCCAGCGCCTCTGCCATTCGAACCAGGTCAGCAAAGGTCTTGGCGTGCATTTTTTTCATGGCATGGGCGCGGTGAATTTTCACGGTGATTTCGCTGATGCTCATCTGTCCGGCAATCTGCTTGTTCATCAGGCCTTTGACGGCAAGCGCCATCACCTCTCGTTCACGAACGGTCAGTGATTGGTAATGGTCGTGCAAGTCTGCAAGCTGTCGCTCGACTTCCCGGCGCTTGATATCCGTGGCAAGCGCGGCGGACACCGCGTCCAGAAGATCCTGTTCACGGAACGGCTTGGCCAGGAAGTCCACGGCACCGGCTTTCATCGCCTTGACGGACATCTCGATGTCCCCGTGGCCGGTAATGATGATGATTGGAATATGGGTGTTCGACTCAACCAACTGCCGTTGGAAGTCCAGGCCGCTGTTACCCTGAAGCCGTACGTCCAGCACCAGGCAACTGGCGCCCTCGGTCTTCGGTTGCCGGACAAATTCCGCGGTGGAGGCGAACGTCTCGACGTTGATGCCCGCAGAGCGCAACAGGTTGCTCAACGCTTCGCGAATGGAGACATCGTCATCCACCACGAACACCATGGAACCCTTGCTTTGCAGCTCATTGACCGGAGCGTTCATGCACAAGCCTCTGCGGTAATTATCGGAAAAAAAAGAGTAGCACAGCGCCCGGTCCCTAAATGGAGACCGGCGACGCAACGGGCAGCGTGAATTGCACGGTGGCCCCGCAGGGTCGGTTGGCGCTTGCCCACAACCGCCCTCCATGGGCCTCGATGATCGAGCGACAGATCGACAACCCCATTCCCAGGCCAGTGGGCTTGGTGGTGTAGAAAGACCTGAACACCTGATCGACGTTTTCCGCAGGGAACCCCGGCCCCGTATCGCTGACGCTGACGATTAGCCCGCCCGCATCGTCCAGCACCGCGCCGATATGCAACTGTCGCTCGGCCTGGCGGATACTGCCCATCGCCTCCAGTGCGTTCATGATCAGGTTGAGCAGCACCTGTTGCAGCTCTACACGATCGCCTTCGACCAGCGGCAAAGCTTCGGTGAGTTGTGTCTGCAACGAGGTACCGCTCTTTATGATCTGGCCACGGGTGAACTCGATCATTTCGCCGATCGCGGCATTGATGTTCACCGGTTCCTTCTGCGGCGGCGCCTTGCGGATATGCCCACGGATCCGTCCCAGCACGTCCGCCGCCCGATTGGCATCCACGATAAGTCGGCCAAGTACATGGCGGACCTCGTCGAGCTCCGGCGGCTGGATGTTCAGCCAGCGTTGCGCGGCATTGGCGTTGAGGATGGTCGCGGCAATCGGCTGGTTGACTTCGTGAGCGATCGACGCCACCAGCTGCCCCATGGTCGCGACACGGTTGGCGTGGGCCAGTTCTGTCTGCACCTCGCGATAGCGGCGCTCGCTTTCGCGAATTTTTTCTTCCGCCTGCTTGCGGTCGGTCAGGTCCAGCACGAAGGCGACCCCCTCCTTGCTGCTGGCTTCGAACATTGCCAAACCGAGAATGACCGGCAAGCGGCTGCCATCTTTTTTGAAGTATGCCTTCTCGAAGGGTTGGGCATGGCCGGTTCGCACCGCTTCCAACATCGAGCGCTCGCTGAGCTCGCGGAACTCCGGCACCGTCAAATCCCTCCAGCGCAGGCGGCCCGAGACGACATCCTCCTGCGTGTAACCCAGCATGCGCAGAAAGGCATCATTGGCCTCGATAATGTCACCCTCGGCATTCCAGACAACGATCCCGATGATGTTGGCATCCACCAGGCGCCGGATCTTCGCCTCGCGCTCAGCGACCTCGCGGTACAAACGGGCATTCTCCAGTGAAATGGCCGCCTGTGACGCCACCAGCTTGAGCACGGCGATACGGGCCGGGCTGAACACACAGGCAGTCAGATTGTTTTCCAGGTAGAGCGCGCCGACGAGCTTGGCCTGGTTCATCAACGGCAGGCAGAGAATGGAACGGGCGCGATGCTGACGGATGTAAGGATCCGCGGCAAACGAAGCCTCGGTCATGGCATCGTCAAGCACAAGACTCTCTTGGGTACGCAGGACCTGATAGAGAACGGACTCCGGCAACAGCGCCATGCTGACCGGCGCATCGCGCAACTGCGTAGCGTTGTCGCCGGTGGTCACTTGCGCCGCTATCCGCTGCTCGCCACCGTCCGACAGAATCAGCAGGCCGCGTTCGGCACCGGCCTGTTCAATGGCCGTGCACATGACCATATCGATCAGCTTTTCCAGGACGATTTCACCCGAGACGGCCTGGGATACCTTGAGTACGGTGGCAAGATCCAGGTGTTCGACCGTGGTGGCCATGGTGGTCGTCGGGCCGAGCCCGAGCGCTTCGGTCCTCAACGATGGGCACTTGGCATCAAGCTGCCGCACCTTGCCATCGGCGCCCCAGGTAGCCGTAACGGGCGTCCTGCAAATAGACCCGGGCAATCTTCCCCAGGCCGCGCGCCGCGTAGAAGCGAGATGCACATTCGTTGGCGAGCGCTTCGATATGGACAAAGCCACTCTCCTGCGCCAGGTGGATGGCTTGCTCATAAAGCAACTCGGCATCGACCACACGTCCTTCGACGCGGGCGATTTCGGCGCCGACCAGCGCGGCCCGGCTGGCAAAATTCTCCGGGCACTGTTGCGCCCAGGTCTGGAGCTGGCGGTAACCGCGCTCCATGGCGACCCGTTGCTGCGCATGTTCTTCGACCGGGACTTCGTCGCACCAGGCCGCCCGGGCCAGCGCGTCATAGAAGTAAAATTCGGCTTCCTCGAAGAACGACTGGCAAACCCAGAGTAACCCCTGCGCCTTGGCAGCGGCGGACATGGCCGCGGCTGGATCATCGGCCATGTAGCGGGCCTGCAGTTTGCGGACCCAGTACAAACATTCAGCCAGTACCAGGTCCGGACTGCTGGACAGGTGGGCTTCGGTCTCGGGCTCGTTTTGCTCGCCGTCGTCGAGGCGTCCGAAGGTGGGCGTCAAGCCACGGAGCATCCGGATCAGCGTCAATTGCGTGAGGATAAAATCAACCACCAGGCCGAATCGCACTTTGCGGGCGTAAGCCAGGCCCTGTTCGGCTTCGCCTTGTACATCCGGCAACGGCTCGCCGGCGAACAGCAGATCGGCGGTGAGGTTGTTGCCGGCATAGGCGCCGTAAGGCAGATCGCCGATCCGGTTCGCCGCTGCAAAAGAACGCCGCAGCAAGTCCCGGCATTGCCCCACCGGCTTCATCCAGCGCACGGCAAAACAGGAGAAGCAAAGATAGGTGCTGGCCTCGAAACGTGTCAGACCGCGTCGATCAACGAGGTCGCAACCCAGCTGGCCGAAGCGGAAACCGGCCTGGTAGTCACCGAACCGCCGGCCGGCGACCCGGAACACATTCGCGTACAGCACGCAGGAGGCATCGCAGTTGCCCCACTCCAGGCTCAGGCTGACCGCCTTGCAAATCGACAGGCACGAAAGGTTCGTGTCCGTCTGCAAGGCCGGCGCGAAGAGTTTGCCCAGCGCATTGACGGTCATGAGGGCCGTGGCGTCCTCCATCAAGGGCAGATCAATCAGATCCTCGATGGCCCGGTCCCCCAACAACCGCCCGATCTGCTCATACTCGCGACGCACTTCATCGTCGCCGGGATGTGCCGACCACTCGATCCCCACATGCCGCAGGTAATCGAGACAGACAGCGACCGCGCCATCGCTGCGATCCAGGAGCAGATAGACGTCCATTTGCAGACAAGCAACGCTGGCGCGTTCGACCACCGTCATTACGCGAAGCGCCAGGGCAGTCAAGCGCTTGTCCGCGAGAGACAACTGTCCGGTCAGGAGTTCGCACTCGGCCCGGTTCAACTCAAGTGCGAAGTACAACCCATGCTGGCGCACTCGACAGTCGTCGCTCAACAGCCCGGCGCCCGTGGTCAGATAGTTGAGCGCCGATGCATAGGCTGTTGACGCCTTGGCACGCTGGCCGGCCATCAGGTTGAACCCGGCCAGTTGCTCGCGCTCGCTTTGCTCGACAAGCAGCGCGGCACCGCGATTGAGCTGGCCGACGATGTCAAAGATCGCCTCTTCCAGACCTTGCGTCGGCGTCTGCACTGCAAGAAGCCGCCCGATGCGCAGGTGGGCTTGGGCGCGTGATTCCTTGGGGATCAGTGAATACGCGGCCTCATGGATACGATCATGGACAAAACCGTAGGCGCCTTCCAGTTGTTCGACCAATTCCTGGCGAATCGCCTCCCACAACACCGTGCGCAACTGTGCCATGGGCATGCCTGTCACGGTCGAGAGCGCGATAGTGGTGGAGACGTTTCCCAGGCACGCCAGTTGTTGCAACACCTGCTGCGTTTCGGCCGGCAACCGGGCCAGTTTGTCGACCATCAGGTCCACCACATTGTCGGTGTAGCCCTTGGCATGAATGCGATCCGGGTACCAGCACCACCGACCGGCGTCATGATCGAACGTCAGCAGCTGCTCCTCGGCGAGCGCTTGCAGAAACTGGATGACGAAGAACGGATTGCCGGCGGTTTTGTCCAGCACCAGTTGCGCCAGGGGTTCGACGCGCGTTAGCTGATCATGCAGCGCCTCGGCGATCAGCTGTTCAATGTGCACCTTGGCGAGTGGCGCCAGGGTGATCTCATCCACCCTGCCCCCCGCATTGCGGATGGCCTGAAGCTTGCCCGTCAGCGGGTGCGTCGCATCCACCTCGTTACTGCGGTAAGCCCCCACCAGCATCAGGTAGCGCATATCCGGGCTGGTCAACAGGTCCTCAAGCAGGTCCAGCGTTGCCGCGTCGAGCCATTGCAGATCGTCGAGAAACAGTGCGAGCGGATGTTCAGCCCGGGCAAATACGCCGATAAAGCGCCGGAACACCAGAAGGAAACGGCGTTGCGCCTGTTGCGGATCAAGCGCCGGAACCGGTGACGGCTCGCCGATGATGAGCTTCAGTTCGGGAATGAGGTCGGTCATGAGTCGCGCATTGGCGTCCAGTGCCGTTTGCAAGGCCTCGCGCCAGTTCGCCAGCTCCGTATCGTTCTTGCCCAGCAGCGCTCGCACCAGGCTTTGAAAGGCCTGTACCAGCGTCGAATAGGGAATGTCGCGCCGGTACTGATCAAATTTGCCGGCGGCGAAAATGCCCCGCGGCGGTACCAGTACCTTGTGCAGCTCATTGACTACCGACGACTTGCCAATACCTGAATAGCCCGTGACCAACACCAGCTCCGGCACTCCGTTCTTGACGATTCGGCCGAACGCGGAAACCAGGGTCTCGACCTCCTGCTCGCGCCCGTAGAGTTTCTCGGGAATCATCAGCCGGTCGAACGTGCCGTGGTCACTCAAGGTGAAGGGCTGGATCTGGCGCATCTGCTGCCAGTCAGCCAGGCACCTGCGCAGATCATGTTCAACCGCCGCAGCCGTCTGATAGCGCTCCTCGGCGGTTTTGGCGAGCAACTTCATGACAATGCCGGACAGCCCTTCGGGAACGCTTTCGACCCGCAAGCTCGGCGACAGCGGTTTTTTTGCGATATGGCAATGCACCCACTCCATGGGGTCGGTGGCGGTAAAGGGCAGTGATCCGGTCAGCATCTGGTAAAGCGTGACACCGAAGGAATAGAGGTCGCTGCGCGAATCGATCGAACGATTCATCCTGCCGGTCTGCTCGGGTGCCATATAGGCGAGCGTGCCAGCGATGGTCTCGGGCATCTGCCGCTCGCGGGGCAGCCGCGAGGCGAGGCCGAATCCGGTGAGTCGGGCATGTCCGTCGTTGCAATTGACCAGGATATGGCTGGGCTTGATGTCTTTATGGACAAGCCCACGCTGGTGAAGCTTGCCCAGTGCCACGGCAATACTGATGCCGTGGTGCAAAAAGGTCGTCGTTTCCATGGGGGCGTGCAACAACTGCACGAGCGGTTCGCCACCGGGGTCTTCGAGCACCAATTGCAGCTGCCCGTTGTCACGCACCAGCTCAAGTGGCCGTACCGCCCAACTGCGATCCAGCTCGTCCTTGAGCGCAAACTCATGAGAAAGGCGGGCAAGACAGGCCGGTAGTGGTTGTTCGGCGACGGGTCGAGTCACCAGAACGGGAGGGTTGCCACCTGCACCCGAGCGTAATTCCCGCCAGAAGATGCGCTCACCGTCGTCCCATGAAATCTGCATGCTGTTATCCCGATGATCGTTGTTTTCGACGGAATCCGGAGCGGGATAGATTAGCTATCTTATGGCAACCTTTCACGGTCAGCTCATCAAGGCTCGAGTGGCGGGTAGTCGGAACCCGCAAATGACCTGAAAAAACACAAGCGCCCTGCTCATGCGCAAGATGTCATGGAACGGCTGTGGCGACATCATCACTTGGTCTTAGCAAGCTATACGTAGATATACTTTTCCACCTGCTGAGAGTGCGTATCTTGTAAAGACGAAGGGAGCTGTCACGAGCAAATCATATGACGCAAAACACTCAGCTGCGCAGTGCGACAATCATTGCGATTGTCGATGATGACGATTCCGTTCGCAGTGCCCTGGAAAGCCTGATTCGGTCCAGTGGCTATAAAACCAGAACCTATTGCAGCGCACTGAAGTTTCTCGACGCGAACGCCCTGGCTGAACCCATTGCCTGATTTCCGATATCCAGATGCCGGGCATGAGCGGCGTAGAGATGCATGAACAGCTCGTTGCAAGGGGCATCCACATTCCCACCCTATTCATCACGGCCTACCCTGACGCGGCACCTCCCATCGGTGCCGACGACCCCGGGCTGATTGCCTGCCTGCCTAAACCCTGCGACGCCGACAGGCTTCTGCACTGCATCGAAACGGCCCTCCTCCAGCAACACTGAGAGTTTTTCAATCCAGAACCGCCCATGACCACTGGTTTCTGAAGCAATGCTAGCTACGCTTCCTTGATCGACCTTCATGGAGAACGGGCATGGGCGGCGTCGCATATTCCAGCGGTAACGGCTTACCCATTGCCTGTCTGCTGGGAGTTTTCGTCCTGTTGGCCGGCTGTGGCAAAGAACCGGTGTCCCCGGCGCGCAAGCCTCCCGACGTCACCGTGATGACGGTCACCGCCCGCGATACCCCGGTGACTTTCGAGTTCGTCGCCCAGACCCAGAGTTCCCGCGAAGTGGAAATCCGTGCCCGCGTCGCCGGCTTCCTGGATCGACGGCTGTACACTGAAGGCGATTTGGTGAAAGCCGGGCAAACGCTGTTCCAGATGGACCGCAAACCCTTCGAGGCCGCGCTGCTGTCGGCCCAGGGACAACTGGCGCAGCAGCAGGCGCGCTGGGAAGTCGCCAAGGCGGCGCTGGCCCGGGTCCGTCCACTGGCGGCACAGAACGCGGTCAGCAAGATGGACCTGGACAATTCCGTCGGTGAAGAGAGGGAAACCCGCGCCGCCGTACTGGCCGCAGAGGGAGTGGTACGCACCGCACAGCTGAATCTCAGCTACACCACCATCACCTCCCCGCTCACCGGCCTTTCCAGCTATGCGAAAAAACAGGATGGCAGTTACGTAACACCGGGTGAGTCGGGCCTGCTGACCTCGGTGTCACAGATGGACCCGATGTACGTCAACTTCAGCCTCTCGGAAAACGAAACACTGAAATACCGCGACGAGATCAGCGCCGGGCGACTCAAATTCCCGGCCAGCAGCGATTTTGAAGTCGAAGTGGTGTTGGCCGATGGCACCGTGGTGCCTGATCGCGGCAAGGTGAATTTTCTCGCGCCATCGTTCAGCCAGGAAACCGGTACCTTTCTGGTTCGGGCGGTGCTGGCCAATCCGAAAGGACTGCTGCGTCCCGGTCAGTTCGTCAGGGCGCTGGCCAAGGGCGCTACCCGGCCCAATGCCATTCTGGTGCCGCAGAAAGCCGTGCTCGAGGGGGCCAGGAGCCATTTCGTCTGGGTACTCGATGCCGAGGGCAAGCCCGAACAACGGGTGGTCGAAGTGGGTGAATGGCAAGGCGATAACTGGTTCATCAGCAAGGGCTTGCGCGCCGGTGAGCGCATCGTGGTCGATGGCGCGATCAGGGTCACACCCGGAGGGCCGTTGAATATCGTCGACGCGGCCGGCACCACTGCGCCACCCGCCGCCGAAGGCGAAACGGTGAAAGCCGGTACGAAAGGTGCGACCGGCGGAAAAGCGCCATGAGCATCTCCCACTATTGCATCGACCGGCCGATCTTCGCCTCGGTGATTTCCATCATCATCACCCTGGCCGGCGCTGTGGCCATGCTCCAGCTGCCTGTCGCCCAATACCCGGACATCACGCCACCGCAGATCACCGTCGCGGCCACCTACCCCGGTGCCGATGCGCAGGTGGTGGCCAATAACGTGGCCGCGCCGATCGAACAGCAGGTCAACGGCGCCGACAACATGATCTACATGAACTCGTCGAGCTCCGCGACGGGCAACATGACCCTCAACGTGTTCTTCGAGATCGGCACCGATCCTTCCCTGGCCCAGGTGGATGTGCAGAACCGGGTCAACCTGGCCCTGCCGCAACTGCCCTCCGCGGTGCAGAGCCAGGGCATTCAGGTGCAGAAGAAGTCGTCAGCCTTCATGATGGTCCTGGCGGTGTACTCCGCCGGCGACCGCTATGACAGCACCTACGTGGCGAACTACGCCAACCTCTACATCCTGGATGCGATCAAGCGCATCCCCGGTGCCAACCAGGCCAGTATTTTCGGCACCCCGGACTACGCCATGCGCATCTGGCTCAAGCCTGACCGCATGGCCCAACTGGGCATCACCGCCGCGGACGTGCAGAAAGCCGTGGCCAACCAGAACCAGCAGTTCGCGGTCGGCCGGGTCGGGCAATCCCCCACGGGACAAGCCGTGGAACAATCGTTCGCCGTGACCACCAAGGGGCGTCTGACCGAACCGGTGGAGTTCGAGAACATCATCTTGCGCGCCAGCAACGACGGGGCCGCCATCGTTCGCCTCCGGGATGTCGGGCGTGCCGAACTCGGGCAGAAAGACTACTCGCTGCGCAGCACCTACCAGGGCGGCCCGGCGACCTTGATTGCCGTGTATCAGCAACCCGGCGCCAACGCCCTCGACGTTTCCGCCGCCGTGACCAAAACACTGGCGGACATGAAGGCGACCTTTCCCGAAGGCATCGAATACAAGATCGTGATGGACACCACGGCCTTCACCCGTGCGTCGATTTCCGAGGTGATCCACACCTTCTTCGAAGCCCTGGTGCTGGTGGTCATCGTGGTCTACCTGTTCCTGCAGAGCCTGCGTGCCACCCTGATCCCGGTGCTGGCGGTACCGGTGTCCATCGTCGGTACGTTCATCGGCATGTCGGCGCTGGGATTTTCGGTGAACATGCTGACATTGTTCGGCATGGTGCTGGCCATCGGTATCGTGGTGGACGACGCGATCGTGGTGATCGAAAACGTCGAACGCAACATGCACGTGCACAAGATGAACCCCAAGGACGCGGCCAAGCGCGCGATGGACGAAGTGGCCGGGCCGGTGGTGGCCATCGTGCTGGTGCTGTGCGCGGTGTTCATCCCGGTGGCGTTCATGGGCGGTATCACCGGCCAGCTGTATAAACAGTTCGCGATCACCATTGCCATTTCCGTGGTGATCTCCGGCCTGGTGGCCCTGACCCTGTCGCCTGCCTTGGCCGCGTTGCTGCTCAAGCCTCAGCACGGCGACAAAAATGCCTTTTTTCGCTGGTTCGAACGCAGCTTCGAACGCATGACCGAGGGCTACTCCAACGCGGTGGCGTTCATGATCAAGCGCTTTGTGCTGGCACTGTTGCTGTTTGCCGGCATGATTGTGCTGATTGTATTGATGGGCCAGCGCATCCCCAGTGCCTTCCTGCCGCCGGAAGACCAGGGCTATTTGCTGGGGGCCATCATCATGCCCGATGCGGCGAGCCTGGATCGCACCGGCGAGGTCGGCAAGGTGGCCAGTGACTTCTTCATGAACGATCCGTCCGTCGAAGGCGTGGCCATCGTCAACGGTTACAGCCTGCTGGACGGCCAGAACAAGAACAACGCCGCCGCCTTCTTCGTCGGCTTCAAGGATTTCGAAGGGCGTTACAAGGACTCGGACACCATCAAGGAACAGAGCGCCCCGGCGGTCATCCAGAAAGCCGCCCATGCGTTTTCCACGGTTCAGGGCGGGATCATTCTGCCGGTCAACCCGCCGTCCATTCCCGGCCTGGGCACCACCGGCGGCATGGAGGTCTGGGTGCAGAGCAAGGGCGACGACAGCATCGACCAACTGGCGGAAATGGTCGGCAACCTTGTGGCCAAGGCCCGGCAGCGCCCGGAACTCGGCGCCATCACCTCCACCTTCAACGTGCACTCCCGGCAGCTGATGGTCGACGTGGACCGGGAAAAGGCCGAGACCCTGGGCGTGCCGGTGGAAGATGTCTACAGCGCCATGCAGACCATGTTCGGCTCGCTGTACGTTTCGCAATTCAACAAATTCAGCCGGTTGTGGCAGGTCATCCTGCAGGCCGAGCCGTCCTATCGCCTCAAGGCCGAGGACCTGCAACAGATCTACGTGCGCAGCAAAAACCTCGGCATGGTGCCGCTGAAGGCCGTGCTGACCACCCGCTACGTCACCGGGCCCGACTTGCTGACCCGTTTCAACAACTTCCCGGCGGTAAAACTCACGGCCAACGCGGCGCCCGGCTACAGTTCCGGCCAGGCACTGGCAGCCCTGGAGGAAATCAGCGCCGAGATCATGACCAATGACTATTCGCTGGCCTTGAGCGGTGAGGCGTTCGAGGAGAAAAAGAGCGGCGGCGCCTCGTCCCGGGTGTTCATCTTCGGCCTGGTGATGGTGTTCCTGATCCTCGCGGCGCAGTACGAAAAATGGTCCCTGCCCGTCGGCGTACTGCTGGCGGTACCGTTCGCGTTGTTCGGTGCGCTGCTGGCAGTGCTCATCCGGGGCTTGAGCAATGACGTGTATTTCCAGATCGGCCTGACCATGCTGGTGGCGCTGGCGGCGAAAAACGCCATCCTGATTTTCGAGTTCGCCGTATTGAACCGGGAAAACGGCATGTCGGCCTATGACGCGGCAATGACGGCGGCGAAGGAGCGTCTGCGGCCTATCGTGATGACGTCACTGGCGTTCATCCTCGGCTGTGTACCGCTGGCCATTGCCGTCGGCGCGTCGGAGAACAGCCGCCACTCCATCGGTACCGGGGTGATCGGCGGGATGTTGGCGGCGACCGTGATCGCGATCTTCTTCATTCCCTTGTTCTACTACCTGGTGGAGCGGATGTTCGCGAAAAAGGACGAACCCCAGACATCCGCTCAAACGCCGTCTGCGCAGCTCCCCGACGGCGCGGCGCAGAACCGGCATGAGGGGGACTGAGATGCGCAAGCCCCCTCTTCCACTGTTGTTATGCCTGGGCCTGGCCGGTTGCATGGTGGGGCCGGATTACCAACACCCGGAAATCGACACCCCCGCGGCTTATCGCTATGCGGACAAGGAAGCCAGGGACCTGTCCAACACGCTGTGGTGGGAGCAATTCCGGGACCCGGTCCTCAACGATCTGATCCGCACTGCATTGCTCGAAAACAAGGACATCAAGATCGCCGCCGCGCGGGTGGAGCAGTTCCAGGGCCGTTATGGCGAGACACGTTCGCTGTTGTTCCCGCAAGTCGGGCTCGGCGCCCAGGGCCAGCGGACCCGTTCGCCACGGGACAACGGTCCGGTGCCGCTGGATTCCTCCGTCGACCCGGTGTTCAACAACTATCAGGCCATCCTCAGTGTGAACTGGGAACTGGATATCTGGGGCCGTTTGCGCCGCCTCAGCGAATCCGCCCGGGCCGATCTGCTGGCCTCGGAAGAAGGTCGCCGCAGCGTCCTGTTGAGCCTGGTCTCCTCGGTGGCGTCGAGTTACGTGACCCTGCGCGATCTGGACCGGGAACTGGAAATTGCCCGCACCACCGCCAAGGTGCGTGGAGATTCCTACGAGATTTTCAAACTGCGCTACGGCGCCGGCACCATTTCCGAAATGGAACTGGCGCAGAACCAATCCGAATATGAGCGGACCCTGGCCTCGGTGGCGCAATTCGAACCGCTGGTGGCGCAGCAGGAAAACGCGTTGGCCGTTCTGCTTGGCCGCAATCCGGGGCCGATCATTCGCGGGCGTGACCTGGGGCAACTGGTCCTTCCATCGGTGCCGGCGGGCCTGCCTTCGGACCTGCTGGAACGGCGACCCGACCTGCGCCAGGCCGAGCTGAACCTGATCTCGGCCAACGCCCTGATCGGCGCCGCCAAGGCCCAGTATTTCCCGACGATTTCCCTGACCGGCCTGCTGGGTTCGGTCAGCAACCAGCTCTCGGACCTGTTCACCGGGCCCGCCGCCACCTGGTCCTATGGCGTGGCCGCGAGCATGCCGATCTTCACCGCCGGCGGCATCGCCGGGCAGGTGCAACAGGCAGAAGCGTTCCAGCAACAAGCCTTGCTGACGTACCAGCAGGCCATTCAATCGGCCTTCAGGGATGTGGAAAACGCCTTGATCGCGTCCAGTAAATCCCGCGAGCAGATGGCCTCCCAGGGGCGGCAGGTCGAGGCGCTGCGAACCTACGCGCGGTTCGCGCGGCTGCGCTACGACAACGGCTACACCGACTACATCGAGGTGCTGGACGCCGAGCGCAGCCTGTTCGATGCCGAGCTGAACTACACCCGGACACGAGCCTTGGTGTTCACGTCCATGATTGATTTGTACAAGGCAACGGGTGGTGGGTGGGTGAGCAAGGCCGATGAGCTGAGCGTGTCCGGCAAATAACCCGACTTGCACTACTGTAGGAGCGAGCTTGCTCGCGAAAAACCTAAAGGCGCCACTGGCCATCTGATTTTACGCGTTATCGTTCACGTTCTTCGCGAGCAAGCTCGCTCCTACAGGTGGAGATTGCGCGCGGGCTATTCCCGATCCTCCTGCTCCCACTCCACCGGATGAAGTTCAAGATACCGGCTGACCGCAGCCCCCAGGGTCGCAAAAAACGCGTCTTCGCCAAACCGCGTGAACAGCCCGAAGCGCTTGAGCTTGTCCTTGACCGGATCCTTCATCTCGGCCACGCACAATTCGATGCCCGCCGCGTGCAAGGTTTCGTCCAGTTCGGCCAGCATGTCGGCAGACGTCACGTCGACACTGGTGACCGGCTCCGCCGCCACCACCAGCCAGCGCACCGGCGTCGGTGAGGCGGCCACGGCGTCCAGTACCCGGTCATGGAACAGTTCGGCATTGGCGAAAAACAACGGTGCATCCCAGCGAAACAGCACCAGGCCGGGGATCAGGCGCGCGTCGGGATAGCGTTTGGTGTCGTGATACCCCTGCACGCCCTCGGCCCGTCCAAGGACCGCAGAGTACGGCCGCCAGGCATCCCACAGGAATTCGATGACCGCGATGACAATCGCCAGGCCGATGCCCTCGATCGCCCCCAGCACCGCCACGCCCACCGTACAGACGATCGACAGCCAGAACTCCCAGCGCTGCATGCGGTAGATGCGGCGCAGGTCGCTGACTTCGATCAGGCCGATGGCCGAGGCGATCACCACCGCCGCCAACGCGCTGGTGGGCAGGTTCTGCAACAGGTCCGGGGCCACCATCAGCAATAGGGCAACCGCCAGCGCGCCGACGACACCGGTCAGTTGGGTTCTGGCCCCCGCCGCCTCGGCCACAGGCGTTCGCGATGAACTGCTGCTGATCGGGAAGCCCTGGAACAAACCGCCCGCCAGGTTGGCGATACCCAGCCCGACCATCTCCTGGTTCGGGTCGACGTAGGTCCGGGTGCGCGCCGCGTAGACTCGTGACAATACGCTGGTGTCGGCGAACGAGACCAGGGCGACGGCGCAACCGCCGATCAACACCGGGACGATATCGGCGCGGGTGATCCAGGGAATGTCAAACGCCGGCAAGCCTTGTGGCAGTGAGCCGAGTACCGCCACACCTTGCGCCGCCAGATCCAGCATCCCCACGGCGACGGTGGCCGCCACCACGGCGATCAGGATGCCTGGCACGCGTTTTTTGTCCTTGAGCAGCAGGATCACCACCAGGGTCGCCGCGCCGACTGCAAACGTGACCCAATGAGTCTTGCCCGCCATCACCGCCGAAACGATGGCCCAGAGGTTTCTCAGGGGACCGTCAGTTTCTATCGAGAAGCCAAACAACTTGGGCAGTTGGCTGATCAGCACCGTCAGCGCGATGCCGTTCATGTAGCCATAGCGGATGGGTTTGGACAGCAACTCGGTAATAAAGCCCAGCCGCGCCACGCCGGCCAGGATGCACACCGTCCCGGACACAATCGCCATCATGCCCGCCAAGGCCACCGCGCGCTGCGGGTCGCCACCGGACAAGGGCAGGATCACCGCAAGGATCACCGCCGCCAATGACGAGTCCGGGCCCAGTACCAGAATCCGGCTGGGACCGAACAGCGCATAAGCCAGCAGCGGAACGATGGTCGCATACAGCCCATAGATGCCGGGTACGCCCGAGGCCACGGCGTAGGCGATACCGACCGGCACCAGCATGGTGGTCAGCACCAGGCCGGCGACGATATCGTGCTGCAACCACGCCATCTTGTAACTGCGCAGGGTTCGCAGCCCCGGCAGCCAGCGGCGCCAGCCGGTTTGATCGGCGCCCGACTCCTTGCGCGCGATCCGGCCCGGTTCCGGCAGCGGTGGCGAAGCATCTGAATGGCTCATAGCCCCTCGTCAAAAAAACGCAGATTCGCTTGAACGGAGCACTCAGAATTTTTCCGGAATGCGCCGGAACGGGTAATCCGGTTCACGGTAACCGCCCGGTTTCTGTCGCTTGGGCAACGTTACCTGTTCGCGCTTCACATCTTTGTAGGGAATGCGGCTGAGCAAGTCGGTGATGATGTTGAGGCGGGCCCGGCGTTTGTCGTTTGAATCGGCCACCAACCATGGCCCATAGTCGGTATCGGTCGCCTGGAACATGTCGTCGCGGGCACGGGAGTATTCATACCAGCGGCTGTAGGACTTCAGGTCCATCGGTGACAGTTTCCAGATCTTGCGCCCGTCCTTGATGCGCGCCTCGAGTCGGCGGGTCTGTTCTTCCTGGCTGACCTCCAGCCAGTACTTGAGCAGGATCACACCGGATTCGACGATGGCGCGCTCCACCAGGGGAACCGACTTCAGGAACTTGTCCAGCTGATCGTCGGTGCAAAAACCCATTACGCGCTCGACGCCCGCGCGGTTGTACCAACTGCGGTCGAAGATCACCACTTCGCCGGCCGCGGGCAGGTGCGGCAGGTAGCGTTGCATGTACATCTGGCTCTTCTCGCGTTCGGTCGGCGCAGGCAACGCGACGACGCGAAAGACCCGCGGACTGACCCGGTCGGTCAGTGCCTTGATCGTCCCGCCCTTGCCGGCTCCGTCGCGCCCTTCGAAGACGATACAGACCTTGATGCCCTCTTTAACGACCCATTCCTGCAACTTGACCAGCTCAACGTGCAAGCGCCGCAACTGATCCAGATAGTCCTGGTTCTTGAGTTTCGGGCTTTGCGCGGACGGCTTCTTCTGCTCGTTTTTTTTATCTTTTGCCATGATCAATACCTCACGAATGCAGGTCACTGACAACCGACGGGACGACCCTGCGGTACGGCTACAGGCTCTTGAAGAATGATGTCTGTTCAACCGCCGAGCGCGATGATCGCGACGATCAGCAACGAACCGGCGATGGCCAGGGTAATGGCGCCCAGCAAAGGTCTTACACCTGCGTAGCGCGCAAGAATCCAGCCCGCCACGAACAGCATCCCGACGCCGATCAGATTGGAGACGCGCACCGCCAGCATTGTCTGGTCCAGCACCATGAAAGGCACCACGAGCGGGAACGTCGAGAGTACGACCAGCAAAAACACGCCAAAAGCGCCCTTGAAATCATCCGTGCCAAGGCGTGGTGCTGAGGCGGCGGGTGCCTCGAGCAAGCGTTGGCGCAACATTTCCAGCCCGTCGGCGCCGGCCGCCGAAGCGATCCGCGGTGGCAGCGCATCAGCAATCAGCGTTTGCCCGGTGGTTGCATCCACGCCGCCGCGCAGGCTGGCAAGCAGTGTGCGGTTGCGACTGCGCTCGATCAGCACCCGCAGCAAATACATGGCCGCATCGGCGAGCCCCCAAGCGAGGTTGCAGCCGAGCGCGGCGATCATCATGACCCGTTCAGCTTCCTGATCCGTCGTCACAACGCTAATCGTTCCGGTGAAGGTCATCGCCATGAGCAGGCCGAAGATCACCTCCGAGACGCGGTCAATGGGATCGAGCACCGGTGCGCGCTTTTTTTCTGCAATGCTTTGCATGGGTCCAACCTCGTCGGACTCGGGTCCTGGTGTTGCCGTCCGGGTCCCCTGCCAACCGATACTGAACCGCTTTGACAGGGTAGGCCGTTTCCAGCCCCACTTCAGTGTAGTTTGAAACCTCCGCAGCGCTCACAACGACAAAAGACCGTTATACAACCCATAAGCCGCCAGCCCGGCCCCGGTGATCACACAGGTGAAGATTGCCTTTTCGATAGGGGTAAACAACGGCTGGCCTTGCTCATGTTTGGCCTTGGCGAACAAAATCACTCCGGGTGCGTACAGCAATGCCGAGAGCAGCAGGTATTTCACCCCGCCGGCATACAACAACCACGTTGCGTAACCGAGCGCTACGCCGCCGATCAAAAGATCCTTGGCCCGTTCCGACGAAGCATTTTCATAGGTTTCGCCGCGCCCGCTCAACAGCACCGCATACGCCGCCGACCACAGGTACGGCACCAGGATCATCGAGGACGCGAGGTAGATCAGGCTGGTGTAGGTACCGGCGGAAAACAGTGTGATCAGCAGGAAAAGCTGAATCATCCCATTGGTCAGCCACAACGCATTGACCGGCACGTGATTGGCGTTTTCCCTGGTCAGGAAGGCCGGCATGGTCCGGTCCTTCGCTGTGGCGAACAGTATCTCGGCGCACAGCAGCGCCCATGACAACAAGGCACCGAGCAGGGAAATCGCCAACCCGATGCTGATCAGCAACGCTCCCCAGGGGCCGACAATGTGTTCAAGCACCGCGGCCAGCGACGGGTTCTGCAGGTTGGCCAATTGCGGCTGGCTCATGATCCCCAGCGACAACACGTTCACCATCACCAGCAGTGCCAGCACGCCAAAAAAGCCGATGACCGTTGCCCGGCCGACATCCTCACGTTTCTCTGCCCTGGCCGAATAGACACTGGCGCCTTCGATGCCAATGAAGACGAAGACCGTCACCAGCATCATGTTGCGTACCTGGTCCATCACACTGCCGAAGTTGGGGTTGCTGCGCCCCCAGATGTCGCGGGTAAAGACGTCGGCCTTGAAGGCCACGGCGGCAATGACAATAAACATGATCAGCGGCACGACCTTGGCCACGGTGGTCAGCTGATTGATGAACGCCGCTTCCTTGATGCCGCGCATGACCAGAAAGTGCACCGCCCACAACAAGACCGAGGCGCAACCAATGGCAACCGGTGTGTTGCCTTGGCCAAATACCGGAAAGAAGTAACCGAGGGTGCTGAACAAGAGTACGAAGTAGCCCACATTGCCCAGCCAGGCGCTGATCCAGTAGCCCCAGGCCGAGGAAAATCCCATGTAATCGCCGAACCCGGCCTTGGCGTAGGCATACACGCCGGAGTTCAGCTCCGGCTTGCGATTGGCCAGGGTCTGAAAGACGAAGGCCAGGGTCAACATACCAACGGCGGTGATGGCCCAACCGATCAGCACGGCGCCGGCATCGGCTCGCTCCGCCATGTTCTGTGGCAAAGAGAAAATCCCGCCACCGATCATGGAGCCCACTACCAGAGCGATCAGCGCACTCAAGCGAAGCTTTTGCGTCGGATCCGACATCGCTGTACTCCCTGCCTGTCACGCAACCGTCCAAAACTGGTTTTAAGCTAAGCAGCTAAAGCGTAATAACGTTCGTCAATTAATGTTCATTTATCGCGGATTTTTTATACCTAATCACGCTAAATCTGTCGCATTTAATAGCGTTCTTATTGGAAGTAGATAAAAGTCACTATTGGCTTGAACCGAACTTTACAAAACACGAAAACAAACTAGCGTCTAAACTTCAATGAACCCCATAAATAGAAACCACACTTTGCCAAGGCCTCTGGAAAGGGCTTCCTCGGCATCAATACTTATCGACTGAGTTTTATTCAATCAGTCATTGACGCGCCTTGGTGATCCGGCATTGACCCAAGTCAGGTGTTTGATTAGTGAAGAAAACTATTCTGTTTTCTCTCTTTTCCCGCAATGGAGGCAACCATGTCAGAATCCCCCGGAAAATTGCGTCTCGGTGCACTTATAGCCTTGGTTGTCGGCTCGATGATCGGTGGCGGGATTTTCTCCTTGCCGCAGAACATGGCCGCCAGCGCTGACGTCGGTGCCGTACTGATCGGCTGGGCGATCACCGCCGTGGGTATGTTGACTCTGGCCTTCGTTTTCCAGACCCTCGCCAACCGCAAACCTGACCTTGATGGCGGTGTCTACGCCTATGCCAAGGCCGGGTTCGGTGACTACATGGGTTTTTCATCGGCCTGGGGCTACTGGATCAGCGCCTGGCTGGGAAACGTCGGCTACTTCGTACTCTTGTTCAGCACCCTGGGCTACTTCTTTCCGGTATTTGGAGAAGGTAATACGCCTGCCGCCGTGATCGGCGCATCAGTGCTGCTGTGGGCCGTGCATTGGCTCGTGTTGCGGGGGATCAAGGAAGCAGCGTTCATCAACCTGGTGACCACGGTAGCCAAGATCGTACCGTTGCTGCTGTTTGTGCTGATTGCGCTCTTCGCTTTCAAGCTGGATATCTTCACCGCCGACATCTGGGGCTTGAAAAACCCCGACCTGGGCAGCGTGATGAACCAGGTGCGCAACATGATGCTGGTCACGGTGTGGGTGTTCATCGGTATCGAAGGCGCGAGCATTTTCTCGGCGCGTGCGGAAAAACGCAGTGATGTCGGTAAAGCCACCGTCATCGGTTTCATTTCCGTGTTGCTGATCCTGGTTTTGGTGAACGTGTTGTCGCTGGGCATCATGACCCAGCCGGAGCTGGCGAAACTGCAGAACCCGTCGATGGCCGCCGTGCTCAAGCACGTAGTGGGTGATTGGGGTGCAATATTGATCAGCGTCGGCCTGATCATTTCGCTACTGGGGGCACTGCTGTCGTGGGTGCTGCTGTGCGCGGAGATCATGTTCGCCGCGGCCAAGGACCACACCATGCCGGCGTTCCTGCGAAAGGAAAACGCCAACCATGTACCGGTCAACGCCCTGTGGCTGACCAACGCCATGGTGCAGTTGTTCTTGATCATCACCCTGTTTTCCTCCAGCACCTACCTGTCGCTGATTTACCTCGCCACCTCAATGATTCTGGTGCCGTACCTGTGGTCGGCGGCCTACGCCTTTCTTCTTGCAATGCGTGGCGAGAGTTATGAAAACGCCGGGGCTGAACGCCAGAAAGACCTGTTCATCGGCGCTATCGCACTGATTTACGCGATCTGGCTGATCTATGCCGGCGGCGTCAAATACCTGCTGCTGTCCGCCCTGCTCTATGCCCCCGGCGCGATCCTGTTCGCCAAGGCCAAGCTCGAAGTCAACAAACCGGTTTTCACCCACGTCGAGAAGCTGATTTTCGCAGCCGTCGTCATAGGCGCCCTGGTGGCCGCCTATGGGCTGTATGACGGTTTCCTGACCCTGTAGTAAATGATTTGTCATCCGGAGGATTACTGTGATGTCCAAGGAAAAAGTTAAGTACGGCGTTCACTCCGAAGCCGGCAAATTGCGCAAAGTCATGGTTTGCTCTCCCGGACTGGCCCATCAGCGGCTGACCCCGAGCAACTGCGACGAGTTGCTTTTCGACGATGTGATCTGGGTCAATCAGGCCAAGCGCGATCACTTCGATTTCGTCACCAAAATGCGCGAACGTGGTATCGATGTACTGGAAATGCATAACCTGCTGACCGATACAGTCCAGAACCCTGAAGCCCTTAAATGGATTCTGGATCGCAAGATCACCTCCGACACTGTAGGCCTCGGCCTGACCAACGAGGTGCGCAGCTGGCTCGAAGGCCTGGAGCCACGCAAGCTGGCCGAGTTCCTCATCGGCGGCGTGGCCGGTGAGGATCTACCGGAAAGCGAAGGCTCCGCCGTGATCAAGATGTACCGCGATTACCTGGGCCACTCCAGCTTTCTGTTGCCGCCATTACCCAACACCCAGTTCACCCGCGACACCACCTGCTGGATCTACGGCGGCGTAACACTCAACCCGATGTACTGGCCGGCTCGGCGGCAGGAAACCCTGCTGACCACCGCCATCTACAAATTCCACCCCGAGTTCACCAACGCCTCCTTCGAAGTCTGGTACGGCGATCCGGACAAGGATCACGGTCAGTCCACACTCGAGGGCGGTGACGTCATGCCGATCGGTAACGGCGTCGTGTTGATCGGCATGGGCGAACGGACATCCCGTCAGGCCATCGCCCAGCTGGCGCAGTCGCTGTTCAACAATGGCGCAGTGGAAAAAGTCGTGGTCGCCGGCTTGCCAAAATCCCGCGCGGCGATGCACCTGGACACCGTATTCAGCTTCTGCGACCGCGATCTGGTCACGGTCTTCCCGGAAGTTGTGCGGGAAATCGTGCCATTTGTCCTGCGTCCCGACGACAGCAAACCGTATGGCATGGATGTTCGACGGGAAAACAAATCGTTCATCGACGTGGTTGCCGAGTCCTTGAATCTGAAGCAATTGCGCGTGGTGGAAACCGGCGGCAACAGCTTCGCTGCCGAACGCGAGCAATGGGACGACGGCAACAACGTGGTGGCGGTGGAACCTGGCGTGGTCATTGGCTATGACCGCAACACCTACACCAACACCCTGCTGCGCAAGGCCGGTGTGGAAGTGATCACCATCAGCGCCGGCGAACTCGGGCGCGGACGCGGCGGCGGCCACTGCATGACCTGCCCGATCATTCGCGACCCGATTGACTACTGACCTATAAACCTTAGGAGATCAAAAAATGGCGTTCAATATTCATAATCGCAACTTGCTGAGCCTGGAACACCATACCGCTCGCGAATTGCGCTATCTGCTCGACCTGTCCCGCGACCTCAAGCGCGCCAAGTACACCGGCACCGAACAACAGCACCTCAAGGGCAACAACATCGCGCTGATCTTCGAAAAAACCTCGACCCGCACCCGCTGCGCGTTCGAGGTCGCGGCCTATGACCAAGGCGCCAACGTCACCTACATCGACCCGAACTCCTCGCAGATCGGCCACAAGGAAAGCATGAAGGACACCGCTCGCGTGCTGGGGCGCATGTACGACGCGATCGAATACCGTGGCTTTAAACAGGAAATCGTCGAGGAACTGGCGAAGTTTGCCGGCGTGCCGGTGTTCAACGGATTGACCGATGAATACCACCCAACGCAAATGATCGCCGACGTGCTGACCATGCGTGAACATGCCGACAAGCCGATCCATGAAATCAGCTACGCCTATCTCGGCGACGCTCGCAACAATATGGGCAATTCCTTGTTGCTGATCGGCGCCAAGCTGGGCATGGACGTGCGCATCTGCGCGCCGAAGGCCCTGTGGCCGGCGGACGACCTGGTGGCTCGTTGCAAACAATACGGCGAAGAAAGCGGCGCCCGGATTACCCTGACCGAAGACCCTAAAGCCGCGGTCAAGGGTGTGGACTTTATTCACACCGACGTTTGGGTGTCGATGGGCGAGCCCGTCGAAGCCTGGGCCGAGCGCATCCAGCAATTGCTACCGTACCAGGTCAACGCCGAACTGATGAAGGCCAGCGGCAATCCGCGCACCAAGTTCATGCACTGCTTGCCGGCGTTTCATAACAGCGAAACCAAGGTCGGCAAGCAAATTGCCGAGCAATACCCGAACTTGAAGAACGGCATCGAAGTGACCGATGACGTGTTCGAGTCACCGGCCTGCATCGCTTTCGAGCAAGCGGAAAACCGCATGCACACCATCAAGGCGATTCTGGTGTCGACTTTGGCTGATCTTTAACGGCTCACCCGGGTTTGCTCTTTGTGGGAGCGAGCCTGCTCGCGAAAACGGTGGATCATTCAACATCGTTGTTGACTGGCACACCGCTTTCGCGAGCAGGCTCGCTCCCACAGGAGACCGAGTCACCGCTTACTTCTCTTTAAGAAGGACTGCATCATGCGTATCGTCGTTGCTCTGGGCGGTAACGCCCTGCTCCGCCGGGGTGAACCCATGACGGCGGACAACCAGCGTGCCAACATCCGGATCGCCACCGAACAGATCGCCAAGATCCACCCCGGCAACCAACTGGTGATCGCCCACGGTAACGGTCCGCAGGTCGGCCTGCTGTCGCTGCAAGCGGCCGCCTACACTTCCGTTTCCCCCTATCCGCTGGACGTGCTCGGCGCTGAAACCGAAGGCATGATCGGCTATATCATCGAACAGGAACTGGGCAACCTGCTGGCCTTCGAAGTGCCTTTCGCCACACTGCTGACTCAGGTCGAAGTCGACGCCAATGACCCGGCGTTCCAGAACCCGACCAAACCCATCGGCCCGGTCTATACCAAAGCCGAAGCGGAGAAACTCGCCGCCGAAAAAGGCTGGGCGATTGCCCCGGACGGCGACAAATTCCGGCGCGTGGTGGCCAGCCCCAAACCCAAGCGCATTTTCGAGATTCGCCCGATCAAGTGGTTGCTGGAAAAAAACAGCATTGTGATCTGCGCCGGCGGTGGCGGCATACCGACGATGTATACGTCGCCGGGCAAGCTCGAAGGCGTGGAAGCGGTCATCGACAAGGACCTGTGCTCGGCGCTGCTGGCCGAACAGCTGGAAAGCGATTTGCTGGTCATCGCCACCGACGTTAATGCGGCTTTCATCGATTACGGCAAACCCACCCAGAAAGCCATTGCCCAGGCCCACCCCGATGAAATCGAAAAACTCGGCTTCGCCGCCGGTTCCATGGGGCCCAAGGTCCAGGCCGCCTGTGAGTTTGCGCGCAACACGGGGAAAGTCGCAGTGATCGGTTCGCTCTCGGACATCGAGGCGATTGTGCAGGGCAAGGCCGGCACCCGCATCAGTACGGAAAAACCCGGCATCAGCTACGTTTAAAAAAGAAACTCCCAGGGCAGATCCAGGGTCTGCCCTTCTCCAAGACCTTCAAAGGAGAGACGACATGGCTACGTTCGAGCCCGGTCATTTGCACATCGAGCGCCACGCGCTGAACAAGGACGATGTCAGTTACAACATCCATATCGACTACGAGGTGGCGCAGGACCCCAAGGAAGGCAAAGGCATGCTGTTCAAGATGCATGGCACGATCCAGGGCAAAGAGGTCAACGACCCCTTCTTCCTGCCCAAGGATCAGGCCTACAACTTCGCCAGCAACGTGACGAAAATCGCGGAAAAGTACGGGATTCCCAAGGCGCTGAGCAGCATTGGGTCGATTCACAAGTACTACGACGCGATGTTCGAAGATGTGCGGGTGCAGTTGAACATGAAATCCGGCGACCCGGTCAAACCCGAACATCTGGAATAACCCACCGCCCCAACCCTGTGGGAGCGAGCCTGCTCGCGAAGACGGCTGATCATTCAACATCCATGCTGACTGACCTACCGCTTTCGCGAGCAGGCTCGCTCCCACAGGGGATCATCGTCGCTTACAGACTCATCTCCTGTTCCCTGATCAGCTTCTTGTTGATCTTCCCGACACTGGTTTTCGGTATGTCCGCCACCACCCTGATCTGCCTCGGGATCGCCCACTTGTTGATGCGGCCGCTCTCGACGTATTGAAGCAAATGAGCCGCCAGCGTTGACTCGGTAAGACACTGTCCCGGCGCGCAAACAACCAGCGCCACCGGCCGCTCCCCCCACTGCGCATCAGGAATGCCGACAACCGCCACCGACGTGACAGCCGGATGCTCGCTGATCAGGCTTTCCAGCTCCAATGAGCTGATCCACTCGCCGCCCGTCTTGATCACGTCCTTGATCCGGTCCTTGATTTCCACGACACCCAGGGCATCGATCGAAGCAATGTCGCCGGTGTGCATCCAGCCGTTTTCCCACAGTTGCGCGCCTTGCTCGGGCGCTTTGAGGTAACCCTGGGTCAACCACGGAGCTCGGACCACGATTTCGCCCAGCGCCTCGCCATCCTGAGCGACTTCGTTGCCGCCGGCATCGACGATCCGCAGGTCGACCATCGGCACCGCCACCCCGGTCTTGATCCGCGCGGCCACCTGATCTTGCGCCGGTTGCGCAAGTTCGGCGTCGCTCAGGTGAGACAGGCACAGCAACGGACAAGTCTCGGACATCCCGTATCCGCTGTGCACGCGCATACCCCGTTCCGTTGCCTGGGCGGCGAGCCCGTGGGTCAAGGCGCTGCCGCCCAGGAGCATTTTCCAGCCACTGAAATCGGTTCGGGCCGCTTCGTCACAGCCCAGGATCATTTGCAGAATCGTCGGTACGCAGTGGGAAAAGCTGACCTTTTCTTCGCGGTACAGACGGACCAGGCTATTGGGCTCGTAACGACCGGGGTAAACCTGCTTGATCCCCATCAAGGTCGCGACATAGGGCACGCCCCAGGCATGAACGTGGAACATCGGGGTAATGGGCATGTACACGTCATCGGAACGCAGCAACGGCAGGCCCTGGTACACGCCGAGGGTGCCGACGGCGTTGAGCGTATGCAGCACCAACTGGCGATGGGTGAAGTAAACGCCCTTGGGGTCGCCGGTGGTGCCGGTGGTATAGAACAGGGTCGCTACCGAGTGTTCATCGAAGTCCGGGAAGTCGAAATGCGGTTTCGCACCCGCCAGCAGGCATTCGTATTCACCCACCACCGGCAGCGTGGTCGCGGGCGCTTCGCCGTCACTGAGCTGGACATAGCCTTTGACGGTCGTCAGCTGATCGTGAATCTGCTCGATCAACGGCAGGAAATCGTCATGAACCAGCACCAGATCATCCTCGGCGTGGTTCATCGTGTAGAGCACCTGCTCGGCGGACAGGCGAATGTTCACCGTGTGCAGCACGGCGCCAATCATCGGCACGGCAAAAAAACATTCCAGATAGCGGTGGCTGTCCCAATCCAGCAAAGCCACGGTATCCCCGGCCTTGACCCCGGCTTTCGTCAGCGCGTCGGCCAGGCGTTTTATCCGCTCATTGAGCGTCCGGTAGTTGTAGCGCAGCTTGTCCGCGTAGACGATTTCCTGATCGGGGCAATAGCGTCCGCCCGAGAGCAGCAGGCTCTTGATCAACAAGGGATAGGTGTAGGCGTCTTGCGCGGGCGCGATTATTTTTGTGGTCACCACAGTGAACTCTTCCTGATGCTGTTGGTTGTCAGAGCTGCGATGCGGCGCCCCTTGTGGGAGCGAGCCTGCTCGCGAAAGCGTCGGGTCAGTCAGCATTGTCGTCAGCTGACCCATTGCATTGGCGAGCAGGCTCGCTCCCACAGGAGGTCGAGTCGCATGGATAGTCGCTGATCAGAACTGCGATGCGTCGAGCAGAAACAGCGACTCGCTGCCGGCTTTCACCGAGGCGCTCAACGAGTGGATCCGCGGCAACAGACGGGCGAAATAGAACCGCGCCGTGCCCAGTTTGCTGGCGTAGAACTCGTCCTGCGCCTCCTTGCCGAAAGCTGCCTTGGCCATCAAGGCCCACATGTAGGCGTAGGCGGTGTAGCCGAACACTTGCAGGTACTCCACCGAAGCGGCGCCGATCTCTTGCGGATTGTTTTGGCAGCGATCCAGCACCCAGGCGGTCAGTTCGTCGAGGTTATCCAGGGCCGCGTCGAGCGGCTTGACGAATTCCGCCAGCTCGGTACCCGCCGTGGTGGTGAAGTGGCGGATTTCATCGGCGAACAGCTTGTAGGCCGCGCCGCCGTTACCCACGATCTTGCGCCCGACCAAATCCAGCGCCTGAATGCCGTTGGTGCCTTCGTAGATCTGGGTGATACGCACGTCGCGCACCAGTTGCTCCTGGCCCCATTCGCGGATGTAGCCGTGGCCGCCGAACACTTGCTGGCCGTGCACGGTGGTTTCCAGGCCAAGATCGGTGAGGAACGCCTTGGCCACCGGGGTCAGCAGCGCCACCAGGTCTTCCGCACGTTTGCGCGTGGTGGCGTCTTCGCTGAACTTGGCGGTGTCCAGTTGCATCGCCACGTAGGTCGAGAAAGCACGGCCGCCTTCGTTCGAGGCTTTCATGGTCAGCAACATGCGACGCACGTCCGGGTGGACGATGATCGGGTCGGCCACCTTGTCCTTGTTCTGCGCGCCGGTCGGGGAACGGCTTTGCAGGCGGTCACGGGCGTAAGCCAGCGCATTTTGATAAGAACGCTCGGCCGTGGCCAAGCCCTGGATACCAACGCCCAGGCGTTCGTAGTTCATCATGGTGAACATCGCCGCCAGGCCTTTGTTCGGCTCGCCGACCAGATAACCCACGGCTTCATCGAAGTTCATCACGCACGTGGCCGATGCCTGGATGCCCATCTTGTGTTCGATCGAACCGCAATTCACCGGGTTGCGTGCACCCAGGCTGCCGTCGGCATTGACCAGGAATTTGGGCACCAGGAACAGCGAAATGCCTTTCGGCCCCGCCGGCGCGTCCGGCAGCTTGGCCAGCACCAGATGGATGATGTTTTCGGTGAGGTCGTGCTCGCCGCCGGTGATGAAGATCTTGGTGCCGCTGACCTTGTAGGAACCGTCGGCCTGAGGCTCGGCCTTGGTGCGGATGATCCCCAGGTCGGTGCCGGCGTGCGGCTCGGTCAGGCACATGGAACCGGTCCAGACCCCGGCATACATGTTCGGCAGATAGGCGGCTTTCAGCTCTTCGCTGGCGTGGGCATTGATCGACAGGCAAGCCCCGGCGGTCAGCATCGGGTACAGGCCGAAGGAAAGATTGGCCGCGTTGACCATTTCCTCGACCTGAGCCGAAATCGCCTTGGGCATGCCCATGCCGCCGTAGGCCGGATCACCGCCCACGCCGACCCAGCCACCCTCGGCAAAGGCACGGTAGGCGTCAACAAAACCGTCAGGCGTAGTCACCTCGCCGTGACTCCAGGAACAGCCCTGCTCGTCGCCACTGCGATTGAGGGGGGCGATGAGGCCGGCGGCTACTTTGCCGGCCTCTTCAAGCACCGCGCTCGCGGTGTCTTGATCCACCACCTCGGCCAAGGCAGGCATGGCGGCCCACAACGTGGAAACATTGAAAACTTCGTTGAGTACGAACCGGATGTCGCGCAGCGGCGCTTGGTAATCAGACATGTTTGAAATACTCAGGCAATGTCAGGGCATCGACGATGCCCTGGTCAATGGAAGTGGCACTCTTATGAGAGGACGCTCAGGAGTGGACGCCGACAAGCTCCGTCGAACGTTCAGCGGACGTAGACGGAACGGGAGTGATGTTTCGCAGCAGAAAGAACGACAGCGCCGGAATCAGGATCAAGGCACCGAGCATGTTCCACAGGAACATGAAGGTCAGCAGGATGCCCATGTCGGCCTGGAACTTGATCGGCGACCAGGCCCAGCACACGACACCCGCTGCCAGAGTGATGCCCACCAGCCCCACCACCCGGCCGGTGAACGACACCGCGTTGCGGTAGGCCTGTGCCAAGGGCATGCCCTGGCGCTGGTATTGCAACTGCACGCTGAGCAAGTACAGCGCATAGTCCACACCAATCCCGACCCCCAGGGCGATGACCGGCAGGGTCGCCACTTTTACGCCGATGCCCATGGCGACCATCAACGCCTCGCAGAGGATCGACGTCAGCACCAGCGGCAGCAGCGCCACCAGGGTTGCACGCCAGCTGCGGAAGGTGATCAGGCAAAACAGCGTCACCGCCGCGTAAACGTAAAGCAGCATGGTGTGGTTGGCTTCACGCACCACGATGTTGGTTGCCGCTTCAATCCCGGCAGTGCCGGCGGCCAGCAGGAACTGCCGATCCTCGGTACTGTTTTCCCTGGCGAACCGGTCGGCGACAGCCACCACCGCGTCCAGGGTCTCGGCCTTGTGGTCCTTGAGGAAAGCAATCACCGGCATCAGCGAACAGTCGGTGTTGAACAGCTCCGGCGCATTGACCGAGGCCTGTTGCGCCGCATAGTTCAGTACGTTCTGGTTGCGCTGGATGCTGTTGAGCTTGGGGTTGCCTTCGAAGGTACCGGCGGTGATCTGGCGCACCGCGTTGACCAGCGAGGCCGTGGCTTGCACGCCCGGTTGCTGTTGCAACGCCCAGGCCAGGCGATCGGCCAGGATCAGCGTCTGGTAATTCAGGCAACCTTCGGGCGCGGTCTTGATCATCACCGCGAACAGGTCGCTGGACAGCGCATAGTGGCTGGTGATGTAGGCGTTGTCGCGGTTATAGCGCGAGTCGGCACGCAGCTCCGGCGCGCCACTGTCGAGGTCGCCGATCTTCAGTTGCAGGCTGACCATGAAGCCGCCAACGCCCAGCACCAGGGCGACCAGGACCGCGCCCGTGGCCCATTTGGGTGTGGTGAAGCGGTCGAGCATGTCCCACAACTTGCCAAAGCCCCGATGCTCGGCGGCCCGGGTGTCGATTTTCAATGCACGGGCGGCGGCCTTGCTGCCCACGCCGATGTACGACAGCGCCACCGGCATCAGCAACAGCGACGTGAAGATCAGCACCGCCACGCCGATACTGGCGGTGATGGCCAGGTCCTGGATCACCGGAATGTCGATCAGCATCAGCACCGCGAAACCGACGGCGTCGGCCAGCAGCGCGGTAACCCCGGCAATGAACAGACGACGGAAGGTATAACGCGCCGCCACCAGTTTATGGGTGCCTCGGGCGATGTCCTGCATGATGCCGTTCATCTTCTGCGCCGCGTGGGACACGCCGATGGCGAAAATCAGGAACGGCACCAGCACGGAGTAAGGATCGATGGCGTAACCCAGCCAGGCGACAATTCCCAATTGCCAGACCACCGCGATCAGCGAACAGCCGACCACCAGCAAGGTGCTGCGCACACAGCGGGTGTAGAGGTAGATGATGACCAGCGAGGTGACCACCGCCAGGCCGAAGAACATCATCACCTGGATCAGGCCGTCGATCAGGTCACCCACCAGTTTGGCGAAGCCGATCACCCGCACCTTGTAGTGCCCCGTGCCCTCCTCCCCGGCCTTGCGCGCCGCGCTGTCACCGGCGAACTCGATCTTGTCGCGCAAGCGCTCTTCAAGCATCCGTGAAAACTGGTGATAGTTGATACCGCTGCCGGTGGCCGAGGCCTTGTCCAGCAGCGGGACAATGAGCATGGTCGATTTGAAGTCGCTGGCCACCAGGCTGCCGACAATGCCGGCGCGGTTGATGTTCTGGCGCAGTTGTTCGATATCTTGAGGGGTACCCTGATAGGCATCGGGCATCACCGGGCCGCCCTGGAACCCTTCTTCGGTGGCTTCGGTCCAGCGCACCGCCGGGCTCCACAGCGATTTCATCCAGGCGCGATCGACGCCCTCGGCAAGGAACAGTTCGTCGTTGACCTGCTTGAGCACGTTCAGGTACTCGGGGTCGAAGATGTCGCCCTGGGTGTTCTCCACCACCACCCGTACCGAGCTTCCCAGGCCGCGCAACGATTGGCGGTTCTCCAGGAAATTCTGAATGTACGGCTGACTCTGCGGGATCATCTTCTCGAAGCTGGGGCGCAATTCCAGGCGGGTTACCATCATGTAGCCCAGTACCAGGGTGATCGCGGCCATCAACAGCATAAACAGCGGCCGGTGGTTGAACACCCATCGTTCCAGCCGGTTGCCGGAACGGCGATCGAAGTCACGCAAGTCGCTGATCACCGGCATGGTGTCTTGCTCAATACTGCCCATAGGAGGGTACCCGCTCTGATTTAACTGTTTTTATTCTTTGGAAAGCACGCGTGCGCCACGACTGCCCACCACAATCAACGCGCCGTCGGCGGCCTGGACGGCACCGGCCACGGGTGACTGATTCTGCTGGGCGAGCAACTGCAACTGCGTCCCGTGATCCGGGCTGAGCAACAGGTGCCCGGCCTGGGTGAACAGCCGGAAGTGACCGTCTTCACCCAGCGTGGCGGCCGTGATGCTGACCTGCAGGCCGCTGTTGAGCAGCGTCCAGTTGATACCGCCATCGGTGCTGCGCAGCACATGCCCACGCAAGCCGTAGACCAGCACTTCGCCGGGCTTGCCGATCACCCCGAAAAAGCTGCCCTGATAGGGTGTCTGCAACGCCATGAAGTGTTGCCGGGCGTCATTCCATTTCAGTAGCAGCCCTTGCTCGCCGGCGATGTACAGCCCGTCGCCCGTGGCGGAGATGGCGTTGAGGTGAAAGCCCTGCGGGTTGTCGGTACGGTCCTGGAACGGCGTCCAGTGTTTGCCACCGTCTTCGGTGCGCAGGATCAGGTTGAACACACCCACCACGTAACCCAGGTTGTCATTGGCGAACCAGACATCCAGCAGTGGCTTGTCGGCGCCCTCCTCGGTCAGCCGCTGACCTTCGGCGACCAGCAGCGGCCATTGCTCGTTGCCCGGCTCGGCCTGGGCCAATGCGGCATAATGCTTGACCAGCAAGGCACCGATCTGGCGGCCATCCAGTTGCTTTTGCCAGGTCGCGCCGGCATCGCTGCTGTGCAACACCACGCCGTCGTTGCCGACCGCCCAGCCCTTCATCGGCGAAGGGAAGTACACGGCATTGAGGTCGGCACTGACCGGCACGGCGGCTTGCTGCCATTGCTGGCCGGCGTCATCGGAATAAAGAATGTGGCCACGCTGCCCCACGGCAACCAGTCGCTCGCCGGCACGGGTCGTGTCCAGCAATGGGCTGCGCACGGCCAGGGTACTGGGGGTGGCGGGCAGATCGAGCACGTCAACGTAGGCGGCAGCCTGAGCGAATCCATGCAACAGAGCCAGCGCGGCGCCCAACAGCAGCGGCACACACTTCTTGAACGAACACATACGACGTCCCCTTGAAAAAACGGCGCCGGGTGCACGCAGTGCAGCCCGGCGTTGAAACCCGATGCTTAGCGGATACCGGCGCCCGCCAGGGACTCCGGCGACCACTGCGCCTTGGACAGCGAGTCGATGTAGCGGATGCCGCCGTAAGGACCCACCACACCGTTGATGTTGTAGGAGCCGCCGACCAGGTCGTAGATCATGAAAGGCGTGGAATCCGGTACCTGCTTGTCATAGCTCTGGCTGAGGAAGGCAAAGGAACCACGGTAGAGCTGACCACGAGCGTCGTACTGATCGGAAGCCAGTGCCGCCCAGCTGTCTTCATCCAGGTAGAAACGACGCTTCTGGTAGACGTGACGCGCGCCGGCCTTGAGGTTGCCCTCCACCACCCAGACGCGGTGTTTCTCCCAGCGCACGAAGTCCGGCGCGATGTGGTTGGCGGTGGTCAGGCTTTTCGGGTCCTGGGCGTAGGTCAGCTTGTAAGTGTTGTACGGCACGATCATTTCCTGCTTGCCGACCAGTTTCCAGTCGTAGCGATCCAGCGCGCCGTTGAACACGAACACATCGTCATAGGTGCCCGCGCCGGCAGTGCCCGGGTTAGGCGTGTCGTAGGCCAGGTTCGGCGCCAGTTTGACCCGACGTTGCCCCGGCAGGTACTGCCACGCGCGGCGTGGCTGTTCCAGCGGGTTGGCGGCGTCCTTGAGCATGATCGACTCGCCGGCCCGGCGTGCGGGACCGGTGTAATACAGCTTCATCTGGTAGTACACATCGGCGCTGCTGATCGTCTGCGCCATGTTTTCGTAGATCGGGTAAGTGATGAACGCCTGCCCGGTGGTCGCAAGGCTTGGCACACCGGCCGAGTCGACGTTCCAGGAGTCGTACTTGGAGTTGATGTTGACCCCCTGGTAACGCAGCAGGAAGTTCCACATCGCCTCGCTGCCCGATTGCGGAATCGGGAACGGCACGCCTGGCAACACGTTATCGATGGCCAGGCCACCTTCCAGCGACTTGGCGCCGGTGGCGTTTTTCACGCTGTTGTCCAGCACCGTCTGCGGCAATGCCACGGTGCGGTGGGTCGGGTAGACATCGACACGGAAGGTGGGGAAACGCTTGGCCAGTTCGACGGTGGTGGCCGAGAGCATGGTCTTGTACTGGTCAACGTTTTTGCCATTGATCACCAGCAGCGGTTTTTCGCTGGCAAACGGGTCCGGACGCATGCTGTCGCCGGCCTTGAAGCTGGCCGGGGCGGTGGTCAGGCCACCGGAATAGGCCGGAATGGAGCCATCGGCGCTGGCGGCTTTTTCGGCGCCCACCAGGGTCAGGCTGCTGCCGAGCTTGCCGGCTTCCTGAGTCGATACGGCGGCTTGGGCCTGGGCGGCCATGGCCATGGCCAGCGAGGCGGCCAACAGGGTTTGCACGAATTTCATGGTTTCTAACTCCTGCTTAGTGACTAAGCATTGGGTGAATCAAAAGGTGGTTTTCAGCGTCAGGTACAGCGCGCCACGGTCTTCGGTGGTCGCGCCGCCGCCCGAGAAGGCTGAATAGCCACCGGCGTAGCA
This sequence comes from Pseudomonas sp. SDO5532_S415, assembly GCF_054071155.1. Taxonomy (NCBI): domain Bacteria; kingdom Pseudomonadati; phylum Pseudomonadota; class Gammaproteobacteria; order Pseudomonadales; family Pseudomonadaceae; genus Pseudomonas; species Pseudomonas sp. SDO5532_S415. Next base: position 69,902 of record NZ_JBSVWS010000011.1, read on the forward strand.
CGCATAGTTTTCGTTACCGCTGAAGGCGTTCGGCGTGGAGCCGTCGCCACTGCCGGCGTTTGCCGCACCAGTGCTGTTACCGCTGACGTTGCACTTGTCAGCCTTGCCGAAGGCGTCCACGTACTTGAGGTCGACGAAGTACTTGTTGTAAACGACGGCACCGACGCCGATCGCATAGTTGCCGGTGTCTTTCGCACCGCCGCCCGACACCGGTGACACACCGTCGAGGCCAACGTTGACCGACATCGGCATATTCATGTCCACGCCCGGGAACACCTGGTACCAGGTCGGGGTGAAGTTGACCGCGATGCCCCAGTTGTCACGGGTCGGCGCGTCGATACCGCGATAGCTGCTTTTGCCCTTGTAGAGCGCTTCGTTCTTGCTATCGAGCTTGAGCAGGTTGCTGTAGTACAACTCGGTGAGCAGCACGGCCGAATCGAACACCGGGGTCTTGGGCAGGGTCATCAGACCGTTGATTGTCCAGTGCAGGGTGTCGCCGGTGGCGCTCATGCTGTCGCCATCTTGCGGGGTGTCGTAGATCACGCCGGTGGCTGCCGTGCGTGGCGGCAACAGGCCAAGACCCTGACCGAGCCCCAGCGGGCTGGTGGTGCTGACGATGGCCGGAATGCTCGCCAGCGGCATGTTGTGGCGGATGTTCAGGTCACTGCCGACGCTGATGCCACCGACATCCTTGGACAGGCTGATGCCGAAGATGTCGATCTTGTCGGAATAGGCCAGTTGATAGGTGGCGGTGCTCAGCGAGTTCAGCGTGTTGACCACGGCAGGCACCTGCCCCGCCGGCGGCGTGCCGTTGGGGTTGGCCGAACTCAAGCCTCTGGCGTCGAGCCAGGCCTGGGGCAGGATGTCGGAAGTCTGGCGGTAGTAGAGACCGAGCGTGCCGTCCAGCCAGGCGGGTGCCCACTTGGCCATGACCCCCCAATCGCCGTGATGGTCCGGTTCCAGGTCGTTGCCACGTCGCACGTTGGTCAACGCGTTGCAAGGGGCCAGGCCACACCCGAGCGGGCTGCCGGGGGTGATGGAGTTGGTGTTGCCCAGCAGGAACGACTGCGCACCGGTGCCCACCAGATCGGAACCGCCATAGTAAGTGCCCGCTTCAGGCAGGCGTGCTTCATCCCAATCCAGGAAGTACTGGGCACCCACGGTCAACTCAGGGTTGAGGGTGAACGACATCGACACCTGATTGCGCGGCACGAACAGTTCCTTGGCTTCGGTACCCGGCGATGCCGCCAGCTTGGCCAGGTCCAGCCCGGATTGGCCGTAGCTCATCGAATGCACCGGGTTGAGGATGGTTTCACCCCAGAACACGTTGTGCTGCCCGGCCTTGATGCTGAACATCGACTCTTCGCCCACTTCGGTGCTGTAGAACACGAAGGCGTCGAGGATTTCTCCGGAGGGACCGGTGTAATAACGCTGGGCATAGTTGCTCAGGTGCGGACTGCCAAAGCCGACATTGTCGCGAGTGACGGGCGCAAGCCGTGGGTCGTTGGCGACCAGGCCCGACGTGCCGCCGTTGCCGTTGACGAACGGGTTGGAATTGGAGCCGGTGTTTTCATAGGCCTTGTCGTACCAGCTGGCGGCGCTGACGCGAAAACCCATGCTTTGCTGGTAAACCACATCCATCTCGGTCAACAGGTCGACACGGTTGGTGATGTTGGTCCCGGCCTTGCGGAAGTTGTAGTCGCCGTCGTTGTTGTTCGGCGTGCCGAGCATGCGTTTGTCGGCACTTTCGGTGCGAACGCCGTAGTTGTACTTCACGGTGTTGTCGAAGCGCACGGACCAGTCCGGATTGCCGGTGTCCAGCTCCATCGCTTGGGCGGCCGGCATGGAAGCCGCCAGGATGGCCAGGGCCAGCAGGCTGCGATGCGAAGGGCGTGTGTGGCCGTGACTCTTATTGTTGTGCATTGCGTTGTCTCCGCCTTTTTGTATTTGTTTTAAGCGCAGTGGTCCCCGCTGACTCTTGGTGGGAGAGCCAGTGCCTTTGAGGCGTGAGGACGATTGACGGGTGATTGAATCTAGCGATCCAGGTCCAGAATGAGTGCTTCTGCCTGGGGCCACGGGCCGTAGCCCGACGCCGGATTGAGGTGGCCGACGGCACCGAGGTTGACCAGCTCCGCCTCCCAGTCCCGGGCCAGGCGCGAAGCCGCGTCGAAGCTGGCGAGGTGATCGTCGGTGCTGGCAGCGACGAGGCTGCGAAAGGGTAACGCTCCTTGCGGCAGAGGGGTCCAGCCGTGGTCGCGAAGGGTTTGCGGGCTTGGGTAACCTTGCGGCCATTGGGCCGCCAGGTCCGGCGGCGCGGCCAACAGTGCGCCCTTGATCGGGCGACTGTAGCGAGCAGCCCAGTGCGCCACCATCAGAACGCCGGCACTGTGGGCGACGAGGATCACGGGGCCGTCAATTTGCTCCAGCTCCTGCTGGATCGCCCGTACTCGGGCAGTGCAGTCGAGCTTGTCGGTCTCAAGTGGTGGAACGCTGCGAACCTTGCTCAAACGGGCTTCAAGCAGTGTTTGCCAATGTTCGGCAACATGCTCACGCAGTCCCGGTACGATCAGAACGGTGGCGGCAGTTTGCAGTTTGTCCACTTGGATACCCTCGGCTTCTCAGTGACTCGCCTGGCTGTTTCGCCAGAATCTTTTTGTAGGACTGACATTAAAGAGACGGGGTGGGCTGCGCTTTTCATTTGACGACAGTGACTTTTCTTTTGATGACAGCTTTACTTGAGCTGCCAGGTGGTCGCGCGGAAGCTGCTAACGTGGCGTTGTAACCTGTTCACTTTCTGACGCGCTGGCTATATTCGGCCGCGCTCGTTTCCATCGGAACCCCTGCAGGAACGCCTCTGCATGCCTAAGCTCGTTCGCGCCGCTGTCTTGACCAACTACCTGGATGTTGCTCATTACCTGGGGTTCAACCCACACGATGTGCTGGCGGGCGTCGGCCTGAGCAAGGCCCGTCTGCAAGCGCCCGAGCATCGGATTCCGATCGATGCGGCGGTTCGCCTGCTGGAAGAGTCGTCTGTCGCCAGCGGTTGCCAGAGCTTCGGCCTGAGCATGGCCGAATCGCGGCAGCTCTCGGATTTCGGCGTCGTCAGCCTGCTGCTGACTCACCAGCGCACGTTGCGTGATGCGTTGCAGGTGCTGGTGCACTACCGGCACCTGATGAACGAATCGCTGGCGATCTTCATCGAAGAAGCCGGCAAGATGGTGATCATTCGCGAGGAAGTGGTGACCGACTCGCCCATGCCCTGCCGGCAAGCCAATGAACTGGCCATCGGCGTGATGTTCCGGCTGTGCGCCGCGCTGCTCGGTGCGCACTGGCAGCCCTACAGCGTGAATTTCACGCACCAGCCTCCCGACAATCTGCAACTGCATCGGCGCCTGTTCGGCTGCAATCTGGAGTTCGGCAGCGAGTTCAATGGCATTGTCTGCCCCGATGCCAGCCTCGACATCGCCAACCCCCATGCCGACCCGGCGATGGCGCGTTACGCCCAGCGCTATCTGGATTCGCTACAAAGCCATGAAGGGCCCTCGACGCTGTTCGAGGTGCGCAAAGCCATTTACCTGCTGCTGCCCATGGGACGCGCCACCATCGAGCAAATCGCCCAGACCCAGGGCATGAATGTGCGGACCCTGCAACGTCGCCTCAAAGACGATGGCTGCGCCTTCAATGACCTGATCAACGACGTGCGGCGCGATCTGGTGCTGCGGTATCTGGAAAACCCGAACTACTCGCTGGGCCGCATCGCCGACATGCTCGGCTACTCCATGGCCAGCTCTTTCACGCGCTGGTTCATCAGCCAGTTCGGCATGCCGCCGGCGACGTGGCGCAGTACGCAAAAGCGTGGCACGTTGAAAGCAATAGCTGACACGACCACCCTCCCCGATCCGGGTAAAAACTGAACCCTGTGGGAACGGCGGTGCGATGATTCGACTTGCTCGCGAAGGCTGCGGGTTAGGCGACGTATTTTTTTGTGTACATATCCATTCCTGCGGTAACGGCGGCTGGCGGTTTCGCTCTTACAGCGACTCACTTTTCCAAACGCCGAAAAGTAAGCAAAAGGCTTCGCCCCGGCGTACGGCACCTCGCTGAGGCTCGGCGTTCCCTCGCTACGGTGTCCATCAGGGGGCATCGCCTCCGGTTTGCTTCGCTGCACCTCCTCTCGATGTGTGCGGCTTC
>NZ_JBSVWS010000012.1:0-66468 GCF_054071155.1 Pseudomonas sp. SDO5532_S415
CCTGCAAAGGCCCGTGTTGAACCTGTGGGAGCGAGCCTGCTCGCGAAGAATGTCTGGGCAACGCGTTCATTCAGACGGCTGGAAAAGGGGACAGATCTATTTTTGGACGTGACGCGCCCACATGGAAAATAAATCCCCTTTTCCTGCCCCCCTTTTCCTTCAAGCAGTCAACCCAGGCGAACCTGGCTATACGAGAGAGGGGTACGAAACATCCCGATCGCCGGGACCTATCGGTTTGCCGATTGGCAGCCATACTTTTGCATCAACGGCACCGCTCCCGGGATTGCCACGGTGGTACGCCGAATGAATGCGACCTTCCGGTCACTGAACTGCGCTGGAGGTGCTTGATGCTGTCCTTGCTCTCTGAACGTCCATTGATCTGGGGCCTGGCCTTGATCCTGATCGATATGGTGATGTGGCGTGTGGTCGGTCCCCACCGGTACAACTGGAAAGTGCTCGCGCGCTTGGTCATTTTTTCGTTGTACAGCGTGCTGTTGTTCCATGAAGGCTTGAGCCCATGGGAGCCCGCACCCTCGATCGATGATGCGCCGCTGCAATTTGCGCACACGGTGCTGCAGATCATCTGGTGGCTGTTCGGCGCGCGTACTCTCACGGTGATGATCGGCGCCGTGATGATGTATCGGGTAGGGCACGCCGGGCGGTTACTCCAGGACTTGCTCGGCGCGGTGATTTTCCTGGTCGCAGTGATCGCCGCGCTGGCTTATGTGCTCAACCTGCCGGTCAAGGGGGTTCTGGCGACGTCCGGTGCCTTGGCGATCATTGTCGGTCTGGCCCTGCAAAGCACCCTCAGTGACGTCTTTTCTGGAATCGTCCTGAACACCACCAAGCCCTATAAAATCGATGACTGGATCGCTATCGACGGCACCGAAGGCCGGGTGACCGACATCGATTGGCGTGCCACGTTCCTGCAAACCTCCCAAGGCAGCATGATCGTGATTCCGAATTCGATGGCGGCCAAGGCCAAGATCACCAACTTCAGTCGGCCCAGCGACATGTTTGGTGTTTCGATCAGTTTGTTGATCAGCCCGCATGTGCGTCCAAACAAGGTCTTCGATGCCCTTGAGCGGGCCGCCCAAGGCTGCCGCATTCTGCTGACCAAACCCGCTCCCAAGGTAACGATCAAAAGTACCGGGGGCAATGGCGTGGAATACGAAGTCAGCGGCTTTGTGCTGTCGATGGATCAGAAACGTACGGTGCGCAATCAGATGTACGATCTGGCGTACCGGCATTTGCTGGCGGCCGGTATCAGCTGGATATCTTCAATTGAACAGAGTGAGCCTGCGCGGCTGTCGCGAGCCAGAGCCTTACTGGACAACACCAGCATTTTCTCGACCAACTTGAGCGAAGAAGACAAGGACCACGTCAGCCAGAACATGACCCTGCAGTCCTTTCCCCCTGGCGAAGTCATTCTGGCGGGTGGGCAGGTCAGCTCGCAGTTGTACATCATTGAGTCCGGCGTGGTGACGGTGGCCTTGTTTCGTGGAGGCGTCAAATTCGAAGCCGGGCGCATGGGGCCGGGGGAGGTGATCGGTGAAGGCGGGATCGTCTCGGGAACAGCGCTGCCGGCGGAGTTCGCCGCGCTGACTTTTTGCAATCTGTATCGGATCGAACGGGATTATCTCCAGCCGTGCGTGGAGGCTCGTCACGAGATGTGTCAAGCGATGAAGGCGTTGCTGGATTTCCGCTTGCAGATAGCCCATACGATGACTCAGGAAGAGCCGAAGGCCATCGAGAAAAAAGGTTTCCTGCAGTGGCTGCGCAGCCGGGTGTGATCGGTCAACAGGTTTGAGATAAGGGCAGTGAAAAACAGTAAATCGGCTGATGCCTTCACAGCTGTTAACAGGGGAGGGGAATTGAAAAGTGGCCTGGCAAATGCTTTGCCCCCAAAGATCCGCTCAATTTGTAGTTGTAGATTCACTTGCTCCCTTCATGACTAATCCACCCTGGGTCATATTGCAATCGACAGGGTGGGTCAAACTTTCAATCAGCGCCAACACATCGCAATCAATACTTCGTTAGTAACGAACAATTCGCAAAGAATAAACGATTTTTATTGATGCAACGTGCCCGTTAGCATGACCTCTTCCAGCCCCCTTGAACTGCGCCCGAAAGGGCTGCCGGCAATGCTGATCTTTACCTGGACCTGGCCATCGATCGCGCCGGGTGGACGCTGGCCTGGGGTCGGGAGCGTCATGGGCTCGAATTCGGGGTGGGCGATGATGCCTGCTGATGACGATGAATGAGATCGAACACGCGGCCGAATACCTGCACGCCGGCAAGCGGGTGACTGTCCCCACTGAGTCCGTCCATGGCCTGGGAACAGATGCGCTGAACGCCCAGGCGGTGTCCGGCATTTACGCGGCCGGAAGGCGCGTGCAACGGCTTCGAGCCCGTTACTGAAAACACCGCCTATCTGTCAGGGGGCACGGCATGACCGTCATAAGCGTTGCCCAACCTTGGATGTGGGCCGCCTTTATCGGCTTCGTCCTCGCCATGCTGGCGCTTGATCTATTCGTCTTCGGCGGGCGTAAGGCGCATCGTGTTTCGGCCCGCGAAGCGCTGGCCTGGGTGATCGCCTGGACCAGCCTGGCGTTGGTCTTCGCCGTCCTGCTCTGGTGGTATCTGCACATCATGTTTGGTGCCGAAGTGGCCCAGCGTACAACGCTCGAATTCCTGATGGGTTACCTGATTGAGCAGTCGCTGTCGATCGACAACATGTTCGTTTTCGTGATGATCTTCGGCTACTTCGCCGTGCCGCCAGAGATGCAGCGCCGCGTCCTGCTCTATGGCGTGCTCGGCGCCATCGTCATGCGCGCCGGTATGATTTTCGCCGGTGTCTGGCTGGTGCAGGAGTTCGCCTGGCTACTCTATGTCTTCGGCGCCTTCCTCGTCATCACCGGCATCAAAATGCTGATCTTCGCTGACCAGCGGCCAGATCTCGATAAAAACCCCTTGCTGCGCTGGCTGCGTAGCCATCTCCGCATCACCGACGGTTTTCACGGTGAGCGCTTCTTCGTGCGCCAGAACGGCCTGCGCTGGGCAACGCCGATGTTCCTGGTGCTGGTATTGATCGAGGCCACTGATCTGGTATTTGCGGTCGACAGCATCCCGGCTATCTTCGCCGTCACCACCGACCCCTTCATCGTGTTCACCTCCAACACCTTCGCCATCATGGGCCTGCGCTCGTTGTATTTTCTGCTTGCCAACATGGCCGACCGCTTTCACTTGCTCAAGTATGGTCTGGCCATCGTACTGATGTTCATTGGTGGCAAGATGTTGGTCGCGCCGTGGTGGCACCTGCCGATCCAATGGTCGCTGGTCATCGTCGGCGGCATCATCCTGGTTTCGGTGCTGTTGAGTCTGGCTTGGACGAAGAGCAAAACACCGGTCAGGGAAGTGCACAGATATCGATGGCGTCTGTAACAGGTACAAACGCGGAGCCGGATACGCTGATGGCGTCGGTGCTTGCCCCCGCCAAACTCAAACGTGGGTGATTTGGAGCAGCGAAAGGTTTGCCCGAAACTTCAGTAGTTCGGGCAATCAGGGGATGGGCCGAGTCACTCGACAGTTTAGGAAACAAACCGCGCTGGAGCAGCGATAAACACGCTCCTGCGCAGTAGTATCAGGCTCTCAAGCCGGGGAGGGCGCAGTCAGCAGGTACCCGTCCAACTCTTCGATCACGCTCATCGAAAGCGTCATCTGCGCATCGATACGCGTGTCGAGTGCCCCGATCATCTGCTTGTCCCGCTCAGCACGCACCGCACCAAACAGATCGATCTTGTCGAGCAGGTAGCAGACAAACGTCATGCTCAGCGCGGTCGCCGCCCCCACTAACACAGCCGTCAGCACCCCAGCAAACGGTGCAAACAGGGGGATCCCGAGAATGAGTTTCTCGGCAACTTCTTCCAGGGCCACGCCACCCACCACGACACCGCCTGCCGCAAGCAACTTCAAGGCTTCATGTGAAGCCTGGGCGAAGGTCATGTCCTTGGGCGGGAACAAGAAAGTCTTCAGTGCTTTGAGCAGCGAGAAGATCCCTTCGCGGATCATCCGTACGGCACGTTTGCCGGTGGTAACGAACAGGTTGATCATCATGGTCACGGCATTGGACACGAAGCCCGAAATGAAGCCGCCACTGAAACTGTGCAGCATCTGTTCCCATCGGCCCGCCACTTTGACGCCTACGCGATTCAGGCGCTCGCCCAGTTCGGCAAGGATGGTGTCGCTCTGACGGCCGTTGCGGTACAGGTCCTTGATCTCGTCCAAGGCGCTGCTGAACAGTTCGACCATCAGCATGCCAAAGGCCTGCTGGCTGCCCATTTTCAAGCCTTCGGTCATACCAGTCTGGGCGGCGTGGACGGTGTAGTAGGCGGCTTTTTCAGAGGTGCTGGGGCCGTGGCGTTCGGCAGTCGCTTGGCCTCGTTCCAGTGCCGCCTCTACGCGCTTGCGATCAATACCGTAATATTCTTCGTTTGTAACGTTGCGACCGTTCGAGTTCTTATCCAGCCACACCAGTTTTTCTTCATCGCTCATTGAGCTATTGATGCTGCGCTGCGTGGAGATGAGATTCTCGGAGTCGGTCGCAAAATCGGCGCGCTGGGTCTTTGACTGCATGAACCCGCCGTTCTGGTGGTAAGTCTTCAGCGGCACGATGTGGTCGGGACTGGTGTGTTTACCCATCACCGTTTCGCCCGTGTAGCCGTCGGTGAGTTGCCCCTTGTTGTCCAGTTGATCTCTGGTGAAGCTGGCGCCTACCGAAGATTTGCTATCTCCGGAGAACTTTTTGCCGTTGCTGTTCCAACCTTTGTCGTAATGATCGCGGTTGTATTTTTCTTCGTCAGGATTGGCGTAGATGTCCTGCTGGGCGTTGTTGACGGTCGTAACGTTGCCACCGTCCTTGTCGAACACCGCAAGGAACTTACCCAGTCCGAGTGGACCGGCAATGGCGCCGATAATGTCGCGCTGTGCCTTGGCCAACAGGTCGTTCACTCGAGCCTGGTCGAACTCCTGCTCGATCTCCTTCAGCAGCTCGCGGGCATCGTTGGGGGCGGCCTGTAGCGTAAGGCTCAACGAGGCGTGGTAGTCCAGGCTGGCGAGACGTGCGCTGTCGGCCTGCTTGGCCAGCAGTGCCGCTACATCTTCAGGTGCGGCAGCGGCGTGAAGCAGCGGTCGATTGGCCAGTTGCTCGCGCAGGGCCTGTTGTTTTCTGAACTGTTCGAGCTTGCTCATGGGGCGCTTTCCTTACGCGGTTTTTAGGCTGTTCCAGGCTTGCAAGAAGGCCGCTTCCTGCGGGTGTACGGTATCGTCCGAGAGCACTACCAGGTTGATGATTTCGTCGAAGATGGACAGGCTCATGCCCGATTTTTTCGCTAGCTCGTAGGCTTCCTTCACCGTTGGCGGTTGCTGGTAGATCGACTCGATTTTGGCTTTGATCGCCTCAGGGATGGCGCCGGCGGCGAGGCCATGGATGAAAAGCTCGATGTTTGACCGTTCGGATGGGGTGATATCGCCGTCGCATTGGGCGGTCGCGACTGCCACGGCGTTCAGGGCGAGGATTGCATTGAAGTGTGTGCCGGCCGCCTTGAGGCTTTCCATGGCTTTTTCGAGGCGGTCTTTGAGCACCGAGATCTCAGCCAGTTGTTCGGCTTTGGCTTGCTTGACACCCGCATCGAACCCGGCCTTGCGTACTTGCGCATCTCCGTCCAGGTTCGCTGCCACCACAGCACCGGCAACGCCAGCGCCCACGGCAGCAGCGATGGTGCCGGCCCCGGCGAGTGAGCCAAGCAGGCTGGCGCCACCGACCAGCGATCCGCCGCCGGTAAAAGGTGCTGCCGCGATGGCCCCCACCCCGATCGCGGCACCGCCGAGAACTTTCAGGTAGTCTATTTCCTTATCACCGGAGACCACGTCGCCCACGTAATCGCGAGTGGCGTCGTAGCCGTTGGATACGGTTTCGCGAGTCGCGTCGTAGGCATCAGACACGACGTCACCCACGGTTTCTGCCGCGTCGGACAGAGTTTCGACAGTGGAGCTATAGGCATTGGAGGCGGTTTCGGACACTGCATCGGCCACATTGCCGACCGTTTCGCGGGTGGCGTCATACGCATCGGAGACGGTATCAGCCACTTTGTCAGCCACGTCGCTGACGGTTTCCTTGGCCGAGTCGTAAGCTCGGGATAGGGCGTCGCCGATGGACGAGAAGATATAAGTACAACCCAATGCGTCGCGAACCATCGGTTCGCTCTCGTGGCTAACCAGGTTGGCACCGAAGCCTTGAGCCGATTGCAGGAAGATACGTCGATACATGAGCAGGCCATCCTTGGTGGACAAAAGTGCCTGCGATTCTCCATAGGGTGTGCATGATGTCAATATGCCTTTAGCCACATTTTCCAATGACCTCTGTTCATGCGATACGAAGACCCCCCGTCATTTGCATGGTCTCTACTCATAAAGCCAAGGCTTCAGCGCCTCCAGGTTTTTCACCACAATCTGCTGTGCCGACGCCTTGGGCTCAAGCTTCTTTGGATCGATCTGGTACCGCTGCAACACATATCCCACCAGCGCACACCGCGTCGGTATCACCAGCTCACCGTGCTCCATCCCAAAGTCGACCTCAATGATTGCCTTTTGCTCGAGCTTCAAACGCGAGTCCGGCTCGATGACCACATCGACAAGGGTGTTCCATTCCTCATCCTCGCCGATCAGGTTCTCGCTCATTCGCTCGAACTCCGGCTCCCCCCGGAACCTGCTCAACACAAAATCCCGATACTTTCGATTCTTCTCGCAATAAGCCCGTACATGCCAGCGCATGCCCGTGTAGACCAGGGTATGCGGCGATATCAGCCTCGTCTCCGGCACGGGATTGGACAGCGACACATATTCGATGGCGATCACCTCGCCATTGCGGCAAGCCTTGAGCAGTGGCCGCAGTACTTGCGGACGAATCGTGCGGTCCGGCACCTCCAGTACCTTGGTATGCGCATAAGCCAGTGCCAGTCCCTCTACATGCGGCGCCCGCGAGTGGGTCTGGTTCAGCAGTTGCAGATAGGCATTGGCACTGTCATCGATGAACAGCGGCTTGAATTGCTTGCTCGGTACATAACCCTTTAGCTGCTTGTCATATGTAAGGTTTTTGGGCGCATGCTCGGTGATGTAGGTGTTGATGTCTTTGGACGCCTGTTGGCGGCTGATGCCGAAGCTCTGCATCAGGTGGCCCGTGGTAAGGCGGCCTTCCCACCAGGCCACGGTTTCGATCAAACGATAGCGAAGTGCTAGATCCCAGCGGACCTGGTTGATCTCTTGTGCGCGTTTCATGGCCCGTCCATGTGCGTGGTTTGTTTACCTGTACAAGTCTACAATCTATACGTGTAATAAATCACTACATATTCTTTTGCTGTCTTCGGAATAAATGACTTAGCAAAAGGATTGAACATGACTACGACGGATGTGATTTCGGCAGCGGCCCTGGTGATGATGGTGGTGATTACTGTGCTGCTGCTGGCCCATTATCTGAAGTTGCAAAAAGTGTGGGGCACGATTGTCAATTGCCGTACGACTTTGCGCTGGGCGCGCATTCATGAGTCGGAGAACAAGGAGCTTCGTTCCGCTCTACGTGCTGAGAGGGCGCATGTGGATCAGTTGCAGAGGAAGGTAACGTTGCTGGAGGAGTTGTTGCCCGAAGGCAAATGAATACTGCCCGTCGTTTATCGCACGGTCGAGACAGTTGGAGCCTGCTCGCGAAGAATGTCGAGTCAACGCGGACATCCAGACGGACTGCGTAATCGTTGACGTCCTTCGCGAGCAGGCATTGCTCCCACAGGGCAGCCTCAACGCTCCATGACATAGGTGCCAGGTGCAGGGCAGAGGGGCGGGTACTTGCGCGAGCCGAGTTTCTTCGGCGCCGGCAGGCTGTCACCCGAGCGCTGCCCGATCCATTCGCGCCAATGCGGCCACCAGCTGCCTTGCTGGCGCTCCCCGGCGTTGTGCAGCCAGGCCTCTGGGGTCTCGGCGGCGGCAGGTGCCGTGTAGTAGAACGACTTGGGGTTGCCCGGCGGGTTCACCAGGCTCTGCAGGTGGCCGGCGTTGGACAGCACGTAAGTTGTGTCCTCGCCAAACAGCCGGGCGGTGCCGTAGCAACCCTGCCAAGGGGTGATGTGGTCGGTGGTGCCGCCCACCACATAGGCACCCACCTTTACATGGGTCATGTCGATCGATTCGCCGGCAATTTCCAGGGTGCCCGGATTGCTGTAGGGGTTGTGCTGGATGAGGTCGAGGTAATCGGCGTGCAGTTGGGCGGGTAACCGCGTGGTGTCGTTGTTCCAGGCCAGGATGTCGAAGGCCGGCGGCTTATTGCCCAGCAGGTAGTTGTTGACCCAGTAATTCCAGATCAGGTCGTTGGGCCGCATCCAGGCGAACATGCGGGCCATGCCCTGGCCGCTCAACACACCCTTGCGCCGGGAGCTGGCCTTGGCCGCGCGCAGGGCGGACGGGGTGGTGAACAGCCCCAGGGTGGTGTCGTCCAGCGCCGAGGGCATGTCGAGCACGCACACGGCCCAGCTGGTGTTGGCCACCTTGTGGCCTTCGCCACGGGCCGCCAGCCAGCCCAGGTAGGCCGCCAGGGTGATGCCGCCCGAGCAGGAGCCCCACATGTTCACATCCGGGCTGCCGGTGATCCTGCGTGCCACGTCCACCGCCTGGTCGAGGCACAGCGCGTAATCGGACAAGCCCCAGTCGCGGTGCTCGCGGGTGGGATTGCGCCAGCTGATGACGAAGAGGTTCACGCCGCTGTCCTGGATCCACTTGATCAGGCTTTTCTCCGGCGACAGGTCGATGGCGTAGTACTTGTTGATTTGCGGCGGCGACATCACTAAGGGCCGGGCATAGACCTTTTCGGTGGTGGGCGCGAACTGCAGCAGTTCGAACATCTCGTTGCGAAACACCACTTCGCCCTTGGCCGTGGCGATGTTTTCCCCCACCTTGAATGGCGTGCTGTCGACCTGTCTCGGGAGCCCACGGTTGGTCAGCATGTCCTCGCCGAATTGGCGCATGCCCCTGGCCAGGCTCATGCCACCGGTGTCCACCAGCTTGCGCAGCGCCGCCGGATTGGTCAGCGGCGAGTTGCTCGGTGCCATTGCATCGGCCAGGAGCGCGGCCACGAACCGTGCCCGGCTCTTTTCCAGCGGGGCAAGGTCGGTGGACTCGATGAAGCGGGTCAGCTCACTTTGGCCGGCCAGGTAGCTCTGCAGCAAGGCGCGCAGGAAGGCATTGGATTGCCAGGCCGGATCGGCGAAGCGCTTGTCCTTCGGGTCCGGGGCAATGCTGGAGTTGCCGCCGACGATGCCGCGCAGCGCCTTCAGGTAACCACCCAGATGCGCACCCGCCTTGAGCGGCGACTTGCCCACGGCCTTGAACAGGTAGCCGGCCGAGCTGGCCAGGTCCGCCGCGCGCACGCTGACCAGCGGGTTGCCTGCCAGGGTCTGGTTGGCAGCCGTACCGATCAGCTCTTGCTGCCGGGGGTTGTCCGGGAGGTCTACATCCTTGCGAGCGCGACGCTTTCGGCCGGTCGCCGGGGGGCGCTGGGTGGGGGTTGCGGTCTCGGTCGTTCGGGTGGATCTGCTCATGGCGGCTCTCGTGATTCCGGGCGCTGTGTTGTTTGGCACTGACTCTAGGGCAGCAACGGCTACGGCCACCTCGCATCGCACGACAGCGAGTTTTCATTTCATGACAAGGGCAATCGTGGGCGGACAACTGACAGTGCCCAGGCTGCCTGCCAAGGCTGCGCAATTGGAGAGTCGCCTGCGCAATCGGGGAGGTTGGCAGGCGGTGCAGTCGCTAGTTTAGGGTCCATCCAGCAACAAGACCTTGCGACCGGAAGGCCCGGGCAACACAGGCTTACCCTCTGCGCTTTCGGGTCGACTAAGGGAAACCTTTAGCCGGGTTGAAGTTTTCCCCCCAACGGATGCGGTTCTTCTCGATACCGGTGCGGCGTCTACTGACTTACCTTGGGCTGGCAAGAGGCGTGTCGTCTGTTCCCTTGAGCCCGCCCGACGTTTTACCCCATAACAACAATAGGCCTGACCATGCTCGAATCCACCGTCCTTCATGTCCCTCATGCAATCCGCCTTCCTGCGCGAGAGGGCACGGTATTCGGCTGGCGGCATTTTTAGTTTTTAGTTTGAACCTGCTCCTATAAATACAGTGCCCCAGGCACATACAGATGTGGAGAAGTTAGATGTATGAGGTAAAACAATCTTGCCGCGGGCTCGGTATGGCCGGTGTATTGGGAATGATCTGTTCGCCATTGACGGCACAGGCCGATGTCATTGATGACAGTCACTTCAAAGTGGATACGCGTAACTTCTACTTGCACCGTAACTACACCAATACCAATGCGCCGGACACTGAAGTGCACAGTTGGTCTCAGGGGTTCGATGCGCAGTTTACGTCCGGCTACACCGACACGGCCCTGGCCATCGGCCTTGATGTGGATGCACAGTATGCCGTGCGCCTGGATTCGTCGGGCAATGACGGCTCGCTGCCGTATAGCGTCAGCGACCGGCAGACGGCCGATGACTACAGTCGCGCCGGTGCAACCCTCAAGATGCGCTACAGCAAGACCGAGTTGAAAGTGGGTGACCTTCGCCCGCAACTGCCGGTGGCGTTCGATGACACCAGTCGGCAACTGGATACGATCTATCAAGGGGCCGTGGTCGAGTCCAGGGAGGTCGATGGGTTGACACTGACCGGTGGCCGATTCTGGTCGGCCGTGACACGGGAGTCTTCCAATCACGAGAAACTGTACAAGTTTGGCTCCACCGATAATCTCGACAGTGATGGCCTGGACTTTGGCGGCGCAACTTACGACATTACCAAAAACCTGCAAGCCAGTTATTTCTATGGAGTGCTGCACGATATTTATCAGCAGCATTATTTTGGCCTGATGCATATGGCCGACCTGGGTAATGGCTACAAACTGAAAACCGACTTGCGCTACTTCAATAACAATGAAGATGGCAATGCTTTAAACGGTGAGATCGACAACCGTTCCTACGGTGCCTTGTTCAGCTTGCTCAAAGGCGCCCACATGTTTGGCCTCAGTTACCAGCGCATGCTCGGTGACAGCGTATTCCCCACGATGAACGGTTACATACCGCAACCTTACCTGGTGCACTGGTCGTCCCTCGGGTTTGTCCGTCCGGATGAAAGGTCCTGGGGCGCGCGCTACAGCTATGACTTTGCCGGGATGGGCGTGCCGGGGCTCAAGCTCTACACCCGCTACATCAAGGGTACCCATTGGGACCGTGGTGCCAACCTGAGCGACAACCAGGAAAGCGAACGCTTTCTGGGGCTCAGCTACGTGGTGCAGAGCGGGGCGCTGCAAGGCCTGGGGCTGGACCTGCGCAACATCGACGTGAAACAGAAGTACGGCTACGACTACAACGAATTCCGTTTTGCCACGACTTACACCTGGAAGTTCTGGTAAACCCACCCGACGTTTGACCCCATAACAATAAGAGGCCTGACCATGCGTGAACCCTTTGTCCTTTGCATCTGCCCCGCAACTTTCCAGTCGTTGTTCTGCGCACCGCTACGCGCATGAGCGGATTCCAAGAGGAGCAAACACTAGTGAATATCCAGGTCGATAACGCGGTCCTGCAGCAGCAGAAGAAAACCTACATCTACGAGTGGTATGTGGTCGGCCTGTGCATGATCGCCTACATCTTTTCCTTTGTGGATCGGCAGATCCTGGCGTTGATGATCGAGCCGATCAAAGCCGACCTGCAGATCAGCGACACCCAGTTCAGTCTGCTGCACGGATTGGCCTTTTCGTTGTTCTACGCCTTCATGGGCATGCCCATCGCCTATCTGGCCGACCGCTTCTCAAGGCCGAAGATCATCGCCGTCGGCGTCGTGTTCTGGAGCCTGGCGACGGCTGCCTGCGGCCTGAGCAAGAACTTCCTGCACATGTTCCTCGCCCGCATTGGCGTCGGCGTCGGTGAAGCGGCCCTGTCACCCTCGGCCTACTCGATGTTCAGCGATATGTTCCCCAAGGAAAAACTCGGCCGCGCAGTGGGCATCTACTCGATCGGCTCGTTCGTCGGTGGTGGTCTGGCTTTCCTGGTCGGCGGCTATGTGATCGCGATGCTCAAGGACATGAACACCATCGAGGTCGCCTTCCTCGGCGCGATGAAGGCCTGGCAGCTGGCGTTCTTCATTGTCGGTCTGCCCGGTATCGTGGTCGGCCTGTTGATCTGGCTCACCGTGCGTGACCCGGCGCGCAAAGGCCTGCAGGTCGATGCCCAGGGAAGGGCCAGGAAGGTCGCGTTGGGCGACGGCTTCCGTTTCCTGGGTCGTCACCGTGCCACCTTCACCTGCCATTACCTGGGCTTTTCGTTCTATGCCATGGTCCTGTTCTGCATGATGAGCTGGAGCCCGGCGTTGTATATCCGCAAGTTCGGCCTGACGCCGGTAGAGGCGGGCTACATGCTGGGCACCGTGCTGTTGCTGGCCAACACCGCCGGGGTGCTGTTCGGTGGATGGCTCACCGACTACCTGGCCAAGCAAGGCCATCAGGACGCCGCCATGCGCACTGGCGTCATCGGTGCCCTGGGCATGGTGGTGCCCGCCGTGCTGTTCCCGCAGGTGGATCAACTGTGGCTGTCAGTGACGCTGTTGGTGCCGGCGATGTTCTTCGCCTCGTTCCCGATGCCGGCGTCCACGGCGGCGATGCAAATCCTCGCGCCGAACCAGGTGCGCGCCCAGGTCTCGGCGGTGTTCCTGCTGATCAGCAATCTGCTGGGCCTGGGTCTGGGGACCACGCTGGTGGCGCTGTTGACCGACCGCTACTTCGGGTCGCCCGCGGCGGTGGGGTCGTCGATGTCGCTGGTGATCGCCGGCGCGTCGGCATTGACCGTGCTGCTGCTCTGGCGTGGTTGCCACCGTTTCCGCGAAAGCTATGCCCGGGAGTACCCGGGCCTGGCTTGATTGGTCATAGTCCACGATCGGCGCGCGGGCCTCGCTCCTGTTGAAGGGAGCGGGGCCTGTGTGCTCCAGATCAGGAGAAGCCCTGATGTTGAATGACGTACACCTGCTCGAACGGCACAGCCTGCTCAGCTCGGCCGATTACCGCGAGATCAAGGACAAGGTCAGCCACTACCTGTGCCCGCACAGTTTCAATGTGCTGCGTGACGAGCCGATCCATACCCGGCTCAACGGCGTATTCTTCGGTGATTCGGCGCTGCTCGACCTGCGCTATGGCGCGCCGGTGGAGATCACCATCGATGACATTGCCGATCAGTACCTGTTTCGCATTACCTTGCAGGGGCAGTGCGAGGTGGCCCACGGGCGGCGCAGCGCGGCCATGCAGTCAGGCTACTTGAGCGTTTCCTCGCCGTTCGCGCAAAGCCGCATCGTCACCGATGGGCAGTGCCGCAACCTGATCCTGCGCGTCGACCGTGATGCTCTGGAGACGCAACTGCAACACCTGCTCGGCCGCAGCCTGCGGCAGTCGGTGATCTTTGATGTCAGCGTCGACCACCTGGGCGCCGGCGTCGTCAGCCTCTATCACACCCTGGACTATATCTGTCGGCTTTACGGCAGCGGGGTGGACGGTTCGCGCCTGGCCGGCGGCCTGTCCGAATACCTGATGCAACTGCTGCTCACTCAATTGCCGCACAACTACTCGGCGGATCTTTTGATCGATACGCGTGCGCCGCTGCCGCATCACGTGAAAAAGGCCCGTGACTACATCGAGGAACACCTCGACGAACCCATCAGCCTGACGACCTTGAGCGGATTGTGTGGTGTCTCGGTGCGCACCTTGCAGAATGGCTTCAACCAGTTCCTCCAGCAGGCGCCGGTCGAATACATCCGCGACCGTCGTCTGGCGGTGATCCACGAGTCGCTCAAGCACGGCAGGGCCGGTGAAACCGTCACCGATATCCTGTTGCGTCACGGCATCAACAGCTTCGGGCATTTCTCCAGCGCCTATCGGCAACGCTATGGCTGTCTGCCGTCGGACACCCTGCGCCGACGCAAGCATTGAGACGGCTGCGCAATCCGTCAGTCGGCTGCGCAATCGGAGGAGTCTGTGGCGGTGCGGCTCGATAGCATCGAGTCTCTTACAAGAGGAGCATCTCCATGAAGATTACCGTGCTGGGTGGTGGACACGGCTGTTACGCCGCTGCTGTCGAAATGGCTGAAAAGGGGCACCCGACCCGCCTGTGGCGTCGAGACAGCGCCGCGCTCAAAGCGCTGCTGGCCATCGGCAGCCTGACCATCAAGGACTATCAAGGCACCCGCACGTTGTCCGTGGGGCAGGAGGGCGACAACCTGTCGTTCACCGACGATCTGGCCGAAGCCCTGGGCGACGCGCAACTGGTGATCATCCCGCTCCCGTCGACCTCCCACGAAGACCTGGCCAGGCACGTGGCGCCGCACCTTCGCGACGGGCAGGTGGTGTTCCTGCCGCCGGGCACCTTCGGCAGTTTCGTGTTCGCCAAGGCCATGGCCGATGCGGGCAACCAGAGCAAGGTCGCTTTCGCTGAAACCGGTACGCTGCCCTACCTGGTACGCAAACACGGCGCCAGCGACCTGGTGATCAGCGGCTACGCCACCCGCCTGCCGACCGGTGTGTTTCCCGGCAACCTGTCCGAACACGCTTTCGCGGTACTGCGTGAAGCCTACCCGAGCGTCGAGCCGATTGAAGACGCCCTGAGCGGTGCGTTGATGAACGCAGGCCCTATCATTCACCCGCCGCTGATCATGATGAACGCAGGTCCCCTGGAGCATTTCGAGGCCTGGGACATTCACAACGAAGGCACCCAACCGTCGATTCGTCGTGTGACCAACCAGCTTGATGCCGAACGCATGGCTGTGCGCGAAGCACTGACCTACGGTGCGCCGCACTTTCCCCTGGCCGACCACTACAACACCACCGAAGGCGATGAGTGGATGTACGGTCGCGGTGCCCATGGCAAGCTGACCGACAGCGGTGACTGGCGCGAAGATATCGACCTGCAGAAACATCGCTACATGCTCGAAGACACCCGCCTGGGCCTGTCATTCCTGGTGTCCGTCGGCCGCTGGGCCGGTGTGCCGACCCCAGTGGCGCAGGGCCTGCTGAGCATCGCCTCGGTTGTCGCCGGTCGTGATCTCTACGCCGAAGGCCGCACGCTGGAGAACCTGGGGCTGGCCGAGCTCGACCGGGTGCAAATGACCGAGCTTCTCTCCAGAGGCTTCAACTGATGAACGCCGCGCTGCCCAACGTCAGCGTGGTCGGCGCCGGCCGGATGGGCGAGGGCATTGCCCTGGCGTTCATCCATGCGGGCCTGCCGGTCACCCTCATCGACATCAAGGATCGCGCCGAGGATGAGCGGCACGGCTACTTCGAGCGTGTGCGAAACAACATCCGCAGCGAACTTCAGACGCTGGCAGCCCTTGGCGTGCTTGAGCCGGAACAGGCGGACATCGCGATCACCCGGCTGACGCTGCTAAGCAGATCCCAGGCCGCAGAGGCATTGCGCCTGTGCGACCTGGTGTTCGAAGCGGTGCCGGAGATCATCGCGGTCAAGCAGCAGACCTTCGCCTGGGTCAGCGCGCATGTCCCGGCATCGACCATCATCGCGTCGACCACCTCGACGTTCCTGGTCACCGAGTTGAGCGAAATGGTCAGCACGCCTGCGCGCTTCGTCAATGCACACTGGCTCAATCCCGCGTACCTGATGCCGTTGGTGGAAGTCAGCCGCAGCGATGCCACCTGCCCGCAGGTGGTCGAACGACTGCTGCAACTGCTTAAACAGATCGGTAAGGTACCGGTGGTGTGCAGTCCGGTGGCGGGCTACATCGTGCCGCGCATCCAGGCGTTGGTCATGAACGAAGCCGCGCGGATGGTGGAAGAGGGCGTGGCCAGCGCTGAAGATATCGATACCGCGGTGCGGGTCGGCTTCGGGTTGCGCTTCTCGGTGCTGGGCCTGCTTGAATTCATCGATTGGGGCGGCGGCGACATTTTGTACTACGCCTCGCGCTACCTCAGTGGCGCGCTGTCACCGCGCTTCGAATCGCCACAGGTGATCGCCGACAACATGCAAAACGGTCGCAATGGCCTGCGCGATGGCCAGGGCTTCTACGACTACCGCGACCTCGACGTGGAAGCCTACAAGCAGCAGCGTCTCGGCGACTTTGTCCGCAAACTGGAGTTGTCGGGATTGACGCCGGCATTCGATGGCGCCTTGAGGCAGCCGTAAGCGGATGCCTGCAGAACCTGCGCAAAACCTGTGGGAGCGGAGTGCTG
This sequence comes from Pseudomonas sp. SDO5532_S415, assembly GCF_054071155.1. Classification (NCBI taxonomy): domain Bacteria; kingdom Pseudomonadati; phylum Pseudomonadota; class Gammaproteobacteria; order Pseudomonadales; family Pseudomonadaceae; genus Pseudomonas; species Pseudomonas sp. SDO5532_S415. Next base: position 16,313 of record NZ_JBSVWS010000012.1, read on the forward strand.
TTCACTTAAGAGAATCTTGAGTCTTACCAATCCTTGTGGCGAGCGAGCTTGCTCGCGCAGGGCTGCGCAGCGGCCCCAAAAACCTGACAACCATCGCGATTTTTGTGAGTGCTACGCACTCAAGCGGGAGTGAACTCCCTCGCCACAGATTTCTTGTTTGCCTGAAAATTATCTGAAGTGAACAGCATTCCTGTGGGAGCGGAGTGCTGTTCACTTAAGAGAATCTTGAGTCTTGCCAATCCTTGTGGCGAGCGAGCTTGCTCGCGCAGGGCTGCGCAGCGGCCCCAAAAACCTGACAACCATCGCGATTTTTGTGAGTGCTACGCACTCAAGCGGGAGTGAACTCCCTCGCCACAGATTTCTTGTTTGCCTGAAAATTATCTGAAGTGAACAGCATTCCTGTGGGAGCGAGCCTGCTCGCGAAAGACGCCCAGACAACGCGGTCATTCAGACCGCCCACATCACCCCAGCGCACTGGCATCGCTTTCATGCTGGTCTGCAAAGGCCATGAACACGTCCAGATCGAGCACATCCAGATTGATGCGGGCGATAAAGGCGGAGAAGGCCAGGTTGGCGGCGAGCAACCGCAGGTCAGAGGCCCAGGCGGGTACGTAAGTAGGACCCTTGAGCCAGCCGCATTCGAACAATGGGGCAAGGCGTACCGTGTCCCCCAGACTGAGGCGCCCGGCAAACAAATGCCCCACCGGATCCGGCCGGTTATCACGGATCGCAATGCGCAGCAGCGTATGCACGCCAAGCATCCCCGTCAGATAAGCAGCATCCTTGGTAAACGCCGAGCCACCCCGCAGGTCAGCGCCTCGGAAAACCCGTTGCGTCGAGCGGAACGACTCCTCCTGGAACTGCCCACCCGCCAAAAAGCCTTCAAACACCTGGATGAAATCGGCGCCATCCAGTGCCTGCTGCACCGCAAGTACGCGCAGCGCCAGGCGCCGCAGACGGTTGATGTCCATGCTCCCCGTAAACAGCTCGGCCAGAGTGGCAATACCCTCCTGCGTCTGGGTCGTGCGCGGCGCCCCCAGGCCCAGGCTTTTGAGGTTGGGTTGCAGCGCACCGTTTTGCGCCGTGGCCACATGCACGAAAGCCTCGTGCTGCAACAACTGATGCTTATCCAGTTCCGAAAACAGCGCGCTGGCCCGCAGGCGTATACGGCTCGCCCCGGCGATGGCCTTGGCGGCGAGGGTTGCATCGAGTACCACCTCGATCTGCCCCTCACCGAAGAACCGGTCCAACTCCGGTTGCATCCACGCGGCGAAGGCCTGCGCCGGAATATCCGCCCGAGTCGGTGGAATCCGTACACCGCCTAGCAGGGCGTCGGTGGTCTTGAGAAAGAAACGCGCCGCATCCAGCATGCTCAGCTTCTGATTCGTGTAGTAGAAGTCCGGCCGGCGGTACAGCGCTGACGAATAATGAGTAAAGGCCGGTGTACCCATTGCACCAAGCATGCGACCGGCGGTGGCATAGCTGCGAGCGGTCATGGCGAGAAAATTGCCGGCCGGATGGCCTGGGTCGCAATGGGAGATGAAATCTTCCAGGGCGGCAATATCGGCGGTGTGATCGCGGGGCTGGAGTTCGACTTTGGGCAGCTGTGCACGCCCGGCGCGCCAGTTTTTCAGGAAGGCTTCTTCGATGCCCTCGGGCCAGCTCAAGGCGTCCAGTACGCGGATCTTGCGGGTCAGGGTGGGTAGGGTGGCGTCGAGGTCGGCGAGGGAGGGGGGCATGGGAGGGGCCTTGGTGGACAAGGGGTGATTGTGGAAGCTTAGACGTTGGCAGTGGGGGGAGGGGGCGTCAGGCGATTTGAAGTAAGAAAGCTGAGTGTTATGCGTTCAATCGTTGAGAGATTTTTTATATGGATCCCACTGCGCATTGTTTAGTCAGGAGAGCGCAGTTTTGCGTTAAGTGGGGCGTTTGGTGGTTGTGATCGACGAAGAATGAACCGCAAGCGGACGTTCGGTGTGGTCTGCTTCGGCCAAAAGGCTGACCTTGCAGATCAGCTGCCAGAGGACCACTTTTCCACTGCTATGCTGATGAGATCTGTTTCTACACTAGAGACAAGTAGCATGGCAGCACAGGGCGAGCATTCCAGGTTCATCTTCAAGGCTATGACCTGCTCGGCCGGCATTTTCCTTGTCGCCGGGGCTGCCATGACGCTGCTGGACACTCGCCTTGACCTGACGTTGCTGGCAGATACCACGGGCAGGCTGCAACGTTTGTGGGATTGGCTTTTGCTGGAAACGCCAATGCCGAACTGGTCGCTGCTGATGATAATCGCGATGTTAATCAGCACGCTGTCTGTAGCGATTTGCTACGCCCGCATCACCGATGGAACCTACAGCGAGTTGCACGAGATAGAGCGAAAAGTTTACAAAAAGAACAACCCTCAGTTTCCTCAGTTGACCGATGACCAGACGCTACTGATGGAAGCTTTGGCCTATCATGCGAACTTCAGAAAAATTGCGAATTTAAACTCGGTTTGCAAGCTTGTCTCCCTCAGCACATTGGAAGTTGAAGCCGGTCTGAAGCAACTGCAAGCCAAACGTCTTGTGAGGCAAAAAGTCACAAGGGGTACGTTCGGTGCCACCACTTTTGAACTTACCTTGGCAGGTAAGGATTATGCGTTGGAGCGATTTGAGCTGACGTAAGGGCACCTGTGGGAGCGAGCCTGCTCGCGAAAAAAATCGGGTCAACCCGGACATCCAGACGGACCGCGTTATCGTTGACGTCCTTCGCGAGCAGGCTCGCTCCCACAGGGGGATGTGTTCAGACAACAAATGGCGATCGAACCTGGGCGACGGTGATTTTTACGCAAGCGGCGACCAACAGGCCAGTAATCAGCGTTTCTTCCGTGGGCTTTAACCGAGTTTCGAGCCGGCACGCAGCTGCACCGGACTGACTCCCAGCCGTTGCCTGAAGGTGGTTGCCATGTGCGCCTGGGAGTTGAAGCCGCAGGCGTGGGCGATTTGTGCCAGGGTCGCTGTCGAGTCGCGCATCAGGGCTCGGGCCTTGGCGAGGCGGCGGTCGATCAGGTAGCTGTGCGGGCTTTTGCCCGTTGCGTGTTTGAACGCGCGCATGAAGTAGCCTTCGGACAATCCCAGTAACCCTGCCATTGCCGGTATACCGAGCGGGCCGTCGAGGCCCGCGTCGATGAACTCGTCGAGCAGGCGCATCCGGCTGCCGGTGATCGAGCCTTGGGGCGCAGCCGACCAGGTTTCCTTGTCCGTCGCCCGTTCAGCCAATGCCAGTGCCCAGGCCTCCCAATCGTCCTCCACCGAGGCCTGCAACAGCGCGGCGCGCATGCGCAACGCGAGGGTAACGGCCTGCGGATCAATACGATTGTTGAAGGCGCGATCCCCTGTCAACGGAGCACCGTCGGTGCGCACGACCCGCAGGTATTCACCGCCCTTGGCTGACTCGGAGAGTACGTCGCAGCCGGCGGGAACGAATGCCAGGCCGTTGGGCAGGGCGTCGAAAGGCTGCACTCGATCGCAACCGATGGCGTGCAGGCCTCGCTGGCTGTCGAAGGCAAAGCCGATCGCCGCCTGGGTCGCGACATAGCGGGTCGCGTAGGCGGCGCCGGGCAGCAGTTCGATCGCCCAGGGGCCTGCCTCGATGCGACGGACCGGTTCGGAGGGGAGTGGGGGCCGCAGGCGGCTTCGATGGCTCATGCACACCATAGTAGTGAAGCGGGCACACAAAAGTCAGGTCAGTTTTTTGAAAGCCGGGGTGATGCGCTCCTGTCTAGACTGGGCAAAACCTCAGGGGGATGACCGATGCACACACTGACCCGCGACGATATCGAACAAGCTGCCCGCCACGTTTACCAGGTGATGCCTGCCACCGCCCAATACCCTTGGCCCTTGTTGGCCGAGCGACTGGGTTGCACGGTGTGGGTCAAGCACGAAAATCACACGCCTACCGGTGCTTTCAAGGTGCGCGGCGGCATTACCTTCATGCACTGGCTCAAACGCACGCATCCAGAGGCGAAGGGCATCGTCACCGCTACCCGTGGCAATCATGGCCAGAGCCTGGCGCTGGCCGCCAGCGCGCTGGAGTTGCGGGCGTTGATCGTGGTGCCGCAGGGAAATTCGGTAGAAAAGAACAATGCCATGCGCGGCTTTGGCGGCGAGGTGGTGGAGTATGGCCGCGATTTCGATGAGGCCCGTGAAGAGGCTGCGCGGCTGGCGCAAGTACATGGGCTCTATCTGGTGCCGCCGTTCCACACCGAGCTGGTCAAGGGCGTGGCCACCTATGCGCTCGAGTTGTTCACGGCGGCACCGGATCTGCACACCGTCTACGTGCCCATTGGTTGTGGGTCGGGAATTTGCGCGGTGATCGCCGCCCGCGATGCCTTGGGTCTGAATACCGAGGTAGTGGGGGTGGTTTCCACTGAGGCCGAGGCGGCGAAGCTGTCGTTTGAGGCTGGAGCCCTATGCGAAACCGCCTCGGCGAATACGTTTGCCGACGGCCTGGCCGTGCGCAAGCCGGTTGCCGAAGCGTTTGCCATCTACGGGGCGGCTGCGGCGCGGATTGTATCGGTCAGCGAAGAGCAAATTGCCGAGGCCATGCGCGTCTATTACACCGATACCCACAACCTCGCTGAAGGCGCCGGCGCGGCGGCCCTGGCAGCGCTGATTCAGGAGCGTGAAACCATGGCCGGTCGAACGGTGGGAGTGATCCTGTCCGGCGGGAATATCGACCGATCGGTGTATGCGACAGTGATTGCGTGAATGTTTGAGGCTGTACAAGCCCTCAGAGCAGGCTCCACGACACCCCGACATACACCCCAAGACCCTCGCCCGGCGTGGAGCGTGCCGCATCCAGCCCTTTGTCGTCGTAGCCCGGCGTGACGGTGGCGGCGTAGTGCTTGTTCGTCAGGTTGCGCATGTCCAGCCACGTCTGCCAGTCGCCCTTGGGCGCGTTGTAGCCCAGGGTTGCACCGAACAGCGCGTAAGGATCGGCGTAATAGCTGTTGGCGTAATCCACCGCCACCTTGGACACTAACTGCGTGTTGAGCGCGGCGAAAAAGCCCTGGGGCCAGTCGTAGCGCAGTTCGCCCTGGTAGTAGTGCATCGGCAGGCCCGGCAGGCGGTTGTCGCCGAAGCGGTCGTCGTCGCGGTAGTGGAAGTCACTGAAGGTATAGCTCTGGCGCAGGCTCAATTGGCCGCCATCGTCCCGCGACCACAGGTTGCTCTGCAGGCCGGCTTCCACGCCCTGGTGCACGGTGGGGCTGGCGTTGAGTTCGTAGGGGGTGGTGGCGTTGGCATCCGGCAGTACCGAAAGCAGTTCGTGGCGCACTTGGGCGTAGTACCAGGAAAGGCTCCACTGGCCCACCACGCTATCGCCGCGTCCACCCAGTTCCAGTGTGGTTGCTGTCTGGTTTTGCAGTTCGATCGGATCACGCTGCGTACCGGTGGCAGGGCCGCTGCCGGCCGGGAACCGCTGGTTGGCGCTGTAGATCAGCGACCACGGGTGCGGCCCTTCGACCGAACGACTGAGATTGCCGAACAGCTGCAGACCCGGCGTCACCTGATAACGCAGGCCAAGGCGTGGCACGTAGTCCCAGTCGTTGAGGCTGGTCTTGCCACCGCCCTCGGGGTAAGTCACAGCGCTTTCACGGCGGGTGTAAATGGCGGCCAGGCCGGTGGTCAGCCACAGGTCCTCGGCGATCTCCAGGTCATTGCCCGCATGCAGGACCGTGTCTGAACCCTGGTAGGTGAAATTGCGCATGGGCGTGCCCGGCGCGTAGCCGGCTGTGTTGCCGCTGGGGATTCGTACCCGTTCGCTGGCGCCGGCATTGGGCAGGTGCCTGGTCACGCGCAAACCCAGGGTGCTTTGGCTTTCCAGGCCCCAGAGGGTGTCGCGGCGCTTGTAGTCGAAGGTGCCGCTGACATCGGTGTATGCCACTTTCAGTCGGTTGGGACCCTCGCGCAAGTCCATCGGATAATCGTGGTAGACAAGGCCGGTCTGGATGCTCGAATCGTCATCGAGATAGAACGTTGTCTTGTTGCCGATAAAGGTACTGCCCGGTTGGTCACGGCTGTCATCGCGCGCCACATAGGCGGGGTTGGCTGCCCGAGGGTCATGCTCGATGGAGTGCTTGGTCACCCGGCCGGCGAGGTCGTTGTCGGTCTGGCGGTGGCGCAGGTAGAAGCGTGTTTCCAGGTTCGGGTTGAAGCGATAACCGAAATTGGCAATGACACCCTGACTCTCGCTGGCCGTGTGGTCCTGGTAGCCATCGGAACGCGCATCGGTCATGGCCACGTAGTAGTCGAAGTCGCCCAGCACCTGCCCGGAGCTGACCTGGCGCTGCTGATAACCATGGCTGCCCATCGTGTAGCGCACTTGCAACTTGGGTGCGTCGTAGCCGGTGTGACTGACGTAATCGATGGCCCCGCCCAAGGCCAGCGCGCCACGGTCGAAACCGTTGGCGCCGCGCAGCACTTCCACATGGTCGAGCCACAATGGTTCCAGCAATTCATAGGGTGTGCCGCCAGGGCCGGTGAGTGGCAAGCCATCAAGCATCGTATACAGCCCCGAAGCGTGGGCGCCCGGTGCACGGTTGATCCCCGATCCACGGATCGAAATCTTCACCCCTTCGTTGCCTGCAGACTGGGCATAAACCCCGGGCTGATAAGCCAGCACATCCTGGTTACCGGCCACCCGACCCTGCAGGGTACGGCGCATGTCCACCACATTGGTGCCGCCGGGCACCTGGGCCAGCCGGGCCTTGGCGTCCTCGACCGACGCGTCTTCGCCACTGCCGTCTTCAGCCCCGATCAGTACTTGTCCAAGCTCCAGGCCCTGGGCCTCGGCCATGGCCGGACAGACAAGGGCCAGGCCCAGCAAAGCAGCGGGCAAGGAATTGGGCGAAGGCATTGAGAGAACTCCAGACGTACAGGAACGGGCAGTGAAGAACTGCGACGTAAGGAGGAACGAAGGAAACACATGGGGATTTTGTTTTTTTGGCCAGGTAAAGGAGTATCGCCTGGCCGGTGATGTGGTTTGACGGTGTCAGGGGCGGGTTTACACCGTCAGTTTCCGGCTGAATTTGGTTTCCATCACAATATGGGAAGCGGTGTGCGCCACCCCCTTGATCATGTTGATCCGGGTGAGTTCAGCGTTGAGTTCGCTCAGGGTCGGCGTGGCGAGATGAATGATGAAATCCGATTCACCCGAGACTGCATACACAGCCTGCACAGCATCCATCTTGCGAAGAGAGGTCATGACATCGGTATAACTCTTGTTAGTGCAGGAGGTCATGGTGAAACAATTGATGGTCTGCTGGAGTCTGTTCTGGTCGATACGCACGCTATACCCGGTGATGACGCCAGCCTTTTCCAGTCGGGCGATCCGCTCTTGCACCGAAGACCGTGAGACTTCGAGCTTGCGTGCCAATGAAGCTGTGGGTTCGCGTGCGTTGTCCTGCAGCAGGCCAAGCAATTGCCTGTCCTTGTCAGTCAGGTTAAACAACGGACCGGGATTCTGCGCTTGCATGAACACTTCCTTGACCTCGCTGGGATTTCAGTTTTTTTGAGTCGCCCTGCGTTGTGAACGCGTTTCTTGAAACATATCCATCATCTTCAGACCGGCGTATACCGTTTGCGCCGCAGCCGGGCCGAGGGGGCCGCCATTCCATTCCAGACCGTAGGCATCGAACAGACGGTAGCGATCAGTCTCGCCGCAAATGGCTTCTGCAATGACGCGTGCGCCGATCGGGGCGGTGTTCATACCATGGCCACCAAATGATGTACACGCCCATAGCCCCTTTCCGAGCGGACCGATGTGAGGCATTTTGTGCCGCGCATAGCCCATCAGCCCGGACCAGGCTTTATCGATCTTGATGCCCCGCAATTGCGGGTATACGTCGAGGATGTCGCCGGTCAGCAACTGCCCCAGGCGTTTTTCATCCTGCAGGTTCCTGGTGGTGATACGGCCGCCCCAGAGCAGGCGATCACCGTCGACGATTCGGTAATAGTCCGAGGCACGGCGATTGTCGCCCACGGCATCGGTGGTGCCTACCGCATCGGCCAGACGCTTGCCCAAATGTTCGGTCAATACCGCGTAGGTTGCGATCGGCAGGAAGGCGCGCCGTAATTTTCCGAACTCAGGGCCGCCATAACCGCCGCAGCAATACACCACATTCGCGCAATCGACAGTGCCCCGGTCGGTAATGACGCGATGTCGTCCATTGCGGCTCTCAACCCGGACCATGGGTGACTGTTCATGGATCTTTCCGCCGCTGCACTCGATGAGCCGGGCCAGGCCCAGGCAATAGTTCAGCGGGTGGAAGTGAAATCCATGATTATCGCGCAGCGCCTGGAAGTACCTGTCGGTCTTGAGCTTTTCACGCACGGCGTTGCGATCCAGGTAGTCGAGGTGGAAGTCGAAATCCGTCGCCATCCTGTCGCGCAGGCGCTTGAGATTATCGCCATCCTCGTAGCGGACCACGCTCAATTTTCCAGGCGTTGGTGCGCAACCTGGCAACTGATGACGGGCGATCATGTCGCGAACGGTGTCGACGCCTTCGAGCGACAGTTTGAATAGCGCGGCGGCTGTCGGTTTTCCGCAGCGTCGCTCGATGGAAGACAAGCCTTCGGACCAGCCCTGGAGGACAAAGCCGCCGTTACGGCCGGATGCTCCCCACGCAACACGGCCGGCGTCGAGCAGCACCACGGACCGACCTCGCGATAACAGTTCCCAGGCTGTGCTCAGCCCCGCCAGGCCTGCACCGATGATGCAGACATCGGCCTGAGCGTTGCCTGACAGCGGCGCGCGCTCAGTCGTGTCGTGCATCGTGGCGGTGTAGTAATTGTTGTTATAGGTGTACATGAAGTCCGTGGTCCTTTTTCGGGCGCAGACAGGCAGCGCGCCGCGTCGGGAACGGGCGCCTGCCCTGCAATGGATGTAGTGCGCCGGGATTATTGAATGGCGGTCAGATCAGCGCCGTACCACTTCTCGGACAGTTGCTTGAGCGTGCCGTCGGCTTTCATCTCTGCAACGGTTTTGGTCAGCGCGCTATTGAACGCTTCGTCGCCTTTATCCACGGCGATAGCCAGCGGTTCGTAGTAAGCGGGTTTGCCCTCCACCCGGACGATGGGATAACCATTCTTGACGGCCGCGACGACGGTTGGCAGTGCGGACAAGGTGGCGTTCAGTCGGACCCCGTTACCCATGCGCAGATCATCCAGAGGACCCATGCTGTCGCCGTACGTCTTCACCTCGCCCGGCGTGACGTCGTAGGTGAACGCTGGCACATCGGCCGCGTCGATCTTGAGGCGACGATTGATGTAGTCCTCCGACGTCGTGCCTGCTTCGACGCCGATGATCTTTTCGTTCAGATCCGCTGCCTTGGTCCCCGCTGCATCCTTGTGCACGGCGAATACATAGGGCGTGTAGTAGTAGATGGCGGGGAAGTCGAGGACGCGGGCGCGCTCGGTGGTTGGCGTCATCGAACCGACCGACAGGTCCCAGCGATTGGACCAGCGTCCTGCAGTGATGATCCCGTATTCGGGGGTCACGAAGTCGACCTTGCTACCCAGGCGTCGGCCGATTTCGGTCGCCACATCGATATCGAAACCTTGCAGCTTGTTGTCCGGACCCAGGAACGATTGCGGTGGCCAGTTAGCGGCGGTGGCCACTTTGATCACCTTGGTTTCATGGATGCGGTCGAGGGTCGAACCCGCCCAGGCGGCGCCTGTGCCGAGCGTGACGGCGGTGGTGACAGCGGCTGCGGTGAACAAGCGAGTGATCGAGATCATGAGTAAGCCTCCAGGTATCTTGTGTGCAGTTTTTTGTTGTTTTTGTCGATGACTTCAGAAGGTACGGCGATGCTTCTCAGTGGCTGAGAATCTGTGACAGAAATTCCCGGGCGCGTTCGTGCTGCGGGTTCTCGAAAAATTCATTGGGTTTGGCCTGCTCGATGATGCATCCCTGATCCATGAAGATGATTCGGTCGGCGACCCGTCGGGCGAACCCCATCTCGTGGGTGACGCACACCATCGTGATACCGTCCTGGGCCAGCTCACCCATCACGTCCAGCACCTCCTTGACCATTTCGGGGTCAAGCGCCGAGGTGGGTTCGTCGAACAGCATGATGCGTGGTCGCATGCACAGGGCGCGGGCGATCGCCACGCGCTGCTGCTGGCCGCCGGAGAGTTGGCCGGGGTATTTATCCGCCTGGTTGCCGATCCGTACGCGGTCGAGGTATTCACAGGCCAGAGCGCGAGCCTCTGACTCCCCGAGCTTGCTCACCAGGCGCGGCCCCAGCATGAGGTTCTCCAGCACTGTCATGTGCGGGAACAGGTTGAACTGCTGGAAGACCATGCCAACCTGACGGCGGATGCTGGCCACGCAGGCGGCATTGCGAGTCAACTCGATGCCGTCGATGAACACTTGGCCTTTCTGGAAGTCTTCCAGCAGGTTCAGGCAACGAATCAACGTCGACTTGCCGGAACCCGACGGACCGCAGACGACTACGATCTCACCGCTGGTAATGTGCAGGTCGATGCCTTTGAGCACATGAAATTCGCCATACCATTTGTGCATCTCATGAATCGAAATGGCGGGGTACGGGGCAGGGGCTGCTGAAGTTGACGACGGGTTCATCGTAATGCTCCTGATTCAGCGGTGGGCACGATTGAAGTGCTTTTCCAGACGGGACTGAACGGTTTCCAGCACGATCGACAACAGCCAATACAGCACGGCTGCGGTGATGAGCATTTCCAGGTGCCGGAATTCGGCGCGTCCTTGGGTTCGTGCCAGGAACATCAGCTCCCAGACTCCGATTACCGAAACCAGCGAGCTGTCCTTGAGCATCGAGATGAATTGGTTGCCCGTCGGCGGAATGATCAGGCGCATGGACTGCGGGAGAATGACCCGAGTCATCGTTTGAAAGGGATTAAGACCGATCGCCCGGGATGCTTCCCATTGCCCCCGCGAGATACTGCTGATCCCCGCGCGGAAGATCTCCGTCATGTAGGCGCCATAGCAGAGCGAGAGCGCCAGTATTCCTGCCGGAACTGCACCGACCACGTAGCCGAGTTGAGGGATGCCCAGGTAAATGAGATAGATCTGGATGAGCAGCGGAACGCCGCGGAAAAATGAGGTGTAGAAGCTGGCGATGGCAATGGCGAAACCGTTGGAAGATAAACGGGCGGTCGCTCCCAACAGTGCCAGGACAAAGGCGATGGCAATGGAAATCGCGGACACGTAGACGGTGGTGAAAACCCCTTGGGTAATCATGAAGCCGACTTTGGTCGCGATGAAACTGTAGGAAAGATTGAAGGTGTCGAAGAATAGAAGGAACAGCACCAGCAATTCGCACCACACCGTAATGATCTGCGCCCGCAAGGGAAACCGGCCAAGGATGAACAGATTCAGAACAACGGTGATGGTGAATGTGCCCCCGACCGCGATGTCACGCGCCAGTGGCGCTTTCAGGTCAAGAACGATTGGCCCCATCAGATTGGAAAGACGGCTTTCACCCACACCGCAGGCAAGTGTGATGACGAAAATGACAGTAGCGACCACCCCCATGAACAGGACGCTGTCAGTCATGCGCGCCTTGACGATATGGTCTTTGTACATGGCTTACGTTCCTCAGGGTGTGCCCCTTTGTTGTTGTAAGTCCATTATGTGTCTGCGAAATGCCGGGCGGGACCCTGCAAAATGTTGGATATGTCAGTTTGTACGCGCATATCGGTGGGTAAGACCCATACATCTGCTCGTGCTCTGAGCACTCTGGCCATGAGGACTTTTCAGATGTAGCCCAAACGCTTGAGAGTAGGGCCATGGACTTTATCGAACACTCAAGGGCGCAGTTCTTGTCGGCTTGATTGCCCGCTTCTCTTTATTTCCCAAAGGAATCATTGAGTTACTAAATGGTCATACCCACGGTTAAACGCTGTCCGAATGACATTTTCGAGCAGCCACACCGTTTCATACCCCCGACCTTTAGGACACTCAAATGAATCGCGCAGTCATGATGATCCTGGCCATTTCAAGCACTCTCTTGCTGGGAGGCTGTGGCCATCACTGGGATGACGGAGAAAGGCACGGCCGATACCACGATCATGATCATCGCCGCGGATATGACCAGAGAGATGACGATGATCGGGGTTATGACCGTCGATACGATCGTCGCGACTATGATCGCGATCACCGTCGTTATCGTGATCGTGACGACAGGGACGACTGACCCTGGACGTAGCCGTGACACAACCCGGGTAAATACCGACCTGGGTTGTGGTGATGCCACTGCGTCTGAATCCACTTCAGGGATGATTGACGGAAACTTAGGGTTACCAGAACTTGAATGTGTAGGCGACGATCAGGCGATTTTCATCGACATCCGTCGTTTCGCTGCCGCGATAGGTGACGTTGCGCCAGCGCAGGCTCAGGTTTCGCAAAGGCCCGCTCTGGATCACGTAGGCAATGTCGGTGTTGCGCTCCCACTCTTTGGCGGCAACGCCACGAATCGTGAAATCATCGCCTCGCATGTAGCGCGTCATGAGTGTCAGTCCGGGCATGCCCAAGGGGGCAAAGTCATAGTCGTAACGCAGTTGCCAGGAATCTTCCCTGGCCCGGACGAAGGGTTGGTAGGTGCCGTTGTTCAAGGCCCAGGGATCGGCGACCAACAGATAGGGAAGCCCGGTGTCGCCATTCTGGTTTTGATAACCAAGGCCCAGTGAGTGACCACGGCTGCTCAACGTCAGCATGCCACCCAGGTAGCGGTTGTCGACGTTGGTCCGGCCCTCGTCATCGCTGCCGAAATAGCGCACGTCAGCCTTCAGGTTGATGCTTTCGGTCAGGGCCGATTTGTACAAAAGACTGGCGGCATTCTGGCTGTAGTTGTCCTTCAGCTCGGCGCGGTAGAACGTGGCGCTGAGGTTGGGCTGCAGGGCGTAGGTCGCGCCAGCGTAGTTGAAACGGTCCGTGGGTACGCCGCCAGTGGAGCCGTCGGCTGCCATGCGCATGTCTTCGTAGTCGGACGAGTCGCGCTGGTGGGCCTGGCGAAACTGGCCTGCGGTAAGGCTCAGGCTCTGGATGTCGGTGGAGACCACCTGACCCCCTTGATAGGTCTGCGGCAGCAGGCGCGTGTCGTTGCGAAACAGCACCGGCATCACCGGTTCGTGGTTGCCGAGGGTGACGACGGTCTTGGCGACTTTGAGCTTGGCGGTCGGCGCCAGGAAGCTGTACTCGTCCACTGGCTCACCGGTCCGCTGGTTGCGCTGCAGGACGCCTGTACCGCTGGTGCCGCCGCCAGAATCGAGCTTGACGCCAACCAGCCCTAGCACATCCAGGCCAACGCCCATCGTACCTTCGGTGAATCCCGAGTTACCGCGCAAAATGAAGCCTTGTGCCCAGTCTTCGGCTTTGCTCTGGGGTTTGCCATCGTGGCGCGGGCCGTCGACCAGGCCGGCGTCGCGGTAGTCGCGATTCATGTAGAAATTTCGTGTTTCCAGGCTCAGGTGACTGTCGCTGACCAGGTCTGCATGGGCCTGTGTCGTGAGCAATAACGCAGACAGACAAGGGGCTTTGAGGGAATACCGGGCACGAGTCGGCCCGGCCAGATGCCCGGTGACGGGATTGGCTGTACGCATAATGAGATGTTCCTGCCTGCTGTGAGTTGTTTTTGTTGTTCAGCCAGCCCCGGGAAGGGGGCTGTTTAGGGTTTTATGAACAATGAAACGTCGGCGAGGGCAGGAAGGTCGGGATCAGCCTATTGCGCCTCGTCGTCTTGCTGCTCGTCGCCGAGCGATATGGCTGCCATGTCGCCTTGCAGCTTGTTGAGGTAATGCAGCAGGCTGACGCTGTCGTCGAAACTGAAGCCTTTCAACGCCTGCTGGTAAAACGTCTGGATCCGCTCCTGCAACGAGTCCCAGAAAGCCCTGCCGGTATCGGTCAATTGCACCAGGCGGGCACGTCCGTCATCCGGGTGCGGCACGCGCAGCACATGGTTGTCGCGTTCCATGCGTTTGAGCACGCCGTCCAGGCTCTGGCGACTGACGAACAGGTACTCGGTCAGTTCAAAGAACGAGATACCACCTTGATAACGTTCACGTGACAGTGCGCCAAGCACGGCCCATTGCACCGTGCTGATGCCCATCTCTTTCTGGACTTGCCTTTGCAGCACGTTGCCGGTCTGGAACAACCGGAAAAACAGCGTGTTGGGTACGGATCGGGTATCGCTATTGTTCATTAATGTTCCTTGTCGGCTCCGTAAGGGCGAGCGCGGCGGTATGAGCGCCCGGCCTGGCGGAGCAGGCAGGGCATCAGTTCGGGACAAACTCGCGCGCGATGATATTTTTCATGATCTGCGCGGTGCCGTCACCGATTTGCAGGCCAAGTACATCGCGCAGGCGCTGGGCGAACGGCAGGTCCTCGCCGTAACCGGTGTGTCCATGGGCCAGCAGACACTGCTTGACCACATCGAACGCCAGTTTCGGGCCCCACCATTTGTTCATGGCCGCCTCGGCATTGTGCGGCAGCTTATTATCCTTGAGCCACAAGGCGTAATAGCACTGCAGGCGCGCAGCATGCACGTAGGTCTGCAATTCTGCCAGTGGGTGGGTCAAACCCTGGAAGGAAGACAAGGCCTGGCCGAAGGCTTTGCGCTCGGTCAGCCATTGCCAGGTTTCATCCAGCGACTGCTGGGCCAGGGCCAGGCACTGCAGGCCGATCAGGGCACGGCTGTAGTCGAAGCCTTGCATGACCTGTTTGAAGCCCTTGTTTTCATCCCCCAGGCGATGGCTGACCGGCACCTGGACGTTGTCGAAGAAAATCGAACCGCGGCCAATGGCGCGCTCGCCGGCATCGTCGAAGCGGGTGGTGCTGATGCCCGGCAGGTTCATGGGCACCAGGAAGGCGCTGATGCCGCTGGCGCGTTGCTCCAGCGTGCCGGTGCGGGCGAAGACCACGGCGACGTCGGCCTGGTCGGCCATGGAAATGGACGTTTTCTCGCCGTTGAGCACATACACGTCGCCCTTGAGCTCGGCCTTCAGGCGCAGGCTCGCGGCATCCGATCCGCCGCTGGGTTCGGTCAGGGCGATGCAGGCGACCTTGCGCCCGGCGGTCATTTCGCCCAGCCATTCCCGGGCCAGGGAGGATTCGGCGTATTGCGCGATGATCTGGCCATTGAGCGAAGTCAGCAGCGGGATGTACGCCACGTTGAAGTCGCCACGAGCCAGCTCTTCGATGATCAGGCCGGCGGTGACACAGTCCAGGCCGCTGCCGCCGAACGCTTCCGGCAGCTCACCGCCCAGCAGACCCATTTCGCCCATCTGGGCAATCACGTCGCGCTCGATGCGGCCGTCGCGATCCCGTTGGCGGTAACCGGGGGCGAGGACGTCGGCGCTGAATCGTGCAACGCTTTCGCGGATGGCATTTTGTTGTTCTGTGAAGGCGAAATTCATGATGCTCTCCAGGCCATTGGGGTGCTGTGCCGGCAGCAGGATGGCTGCCGGCGCAGGGATCATTTGTAGAATTTGCGGAACTGGGGCTTGCGCTTTTCCTTGAACGCGGCGACGCCCTCCTTTGATTCGTCGGTGTCGTAGTACAGGCTCAGGGCCTGCATGCCGAGGCCGCCGATACCGCCGATGTTGGCGCTGTCGGCATTGAACGAACGCTTGGCGATGGACAGCGCGGTCGGACTCTTCTCGAGAATTTCCTCGCACCACTTCTGTACTTCTTCATCGAGCTGCTCGTGAGGCACCACGGCGTTGACCAGGCCCCAGTCCAGTGCCTGCTGCGCGCTGTATTTGCGGCACAGGTACCAGATCTCGCGGGCGCGTTTTTCGCCGATCAAGCGCGACAGGTAAGCGGTGCCGTAGCCCGGATCGACCGAGCCGACCTTTGGGCCGACCTGGCCGAACACCGCTTTGTCGGAGGCGATGCTCAGATCGCAGACCACGTGCAGCACATGCCCGCCACCGATGGCGAAACCGTTGACCCGGGCGATCACGGGCTTTGGCACTTCGCGGATCAGGTTCTGCAGTTCTTCGACCGGCAGGCCGATCAGGCCGCGACCGTCGTATTGGCCTTCATGAGCGCCCTGGTCGCCACCGGTGCAGAACGCCTTGTCGCCAGCGCCGGTGAAGACGATGACGCCGATTTCCTTGTTCCAGCCGGCGCGGTTGAAAGCGTCGAGCAGTTCCATGCAGGTCTGGCCGCGGAACGCGTTGTAGCGTTCGGGGCGGTTGATAGTGATGGTCGCGACGCCGTTGAGTTCCTGGTACAGGATGTCTTCGTAGTTCATTGCATGCTCTCCCATGTGAATGTCGCCTGGCTTAGCCAGCCATCGTCAGGCCGCCGGACACGCTGATCACTTGACCGGTAATGAAGTTGGCATCGTCGCTGGCGAGCAGGGCGATGATTCCCGGGTAGTCTTGCGGCTGACCGAGGCGACGCATCGGCACGGCATTCTTGAAGGCTTCCAGGAGCTTTTCCGGGTTGCTGGAGGTTTCGGCCACGCTCTTGAGCAGCGCGGTGTCGGTCGGACCTGGGCAGACCACATTGACGTTGATGTTCTTGGTTGCCAGCTCTCGCGCCAGGGTTTTGCTCAAGCCCACCAGGCCGGCCTTGCAGGCTGCGTAGACGGCCTCGCCCGACGAGCCCACGCGGGCGGCATCGGACGCCACGTTGATGACTTTGCCGCCACCGGCCTCGAGCATTTTCGGCAGCACCACGTGGTGCATGTTCAGGGCGCCGGTCAGGTTGATCGAAATCAACTGTTCCCACAGCTTGGGCTCGGTCTTGAGGAACGGCATGAAACGGTCGAAACCGGCGTTGTTGACCAGTACCGTTGGCACCCCCAGGTCTTTTTCGATGGCGGCCACGGTTTCGGTAATCGCGGCGTAGTCGGCGATGTCGGCGGCGTAGGCGACTGCCTTGCCACCGGCTTCGCGGATCAGGTCGACGGTGGTTTGTGCAGCGCTGCTGTCGCGATCGAGCACGGCAACCAGGCTTCCCTCGGCAGCGAAGCGCTGGCACACGGCACGACCGATGCCGCCGCCGCCACCGGTAATGATCACGGTTTTTCCACTAAGGCCTTTCATAGGGGCAATCTCCAAGTCAATTTGAATGGCGTGTATCGAGTGTGTGAATCAGCGGCGCTTGGCCGGGTCAATGCGAATGCTCGCGGCCCGCTCGTGCAGCTTGAATTTCTGGATCTTTCCGGAGGGCGTGCGGGGCAGGGCGGGCAGCACTTCCAGGTATTCGGGCAAGTAGTTGCGCGACAGGTTGTGTTCGAGCAGGAAGGCCACCGCGTCTTCGAGCCGCAATTCTGTAAAGCCGTCATGCAACGTGACGTAGGCGCAGACCCGCTCGCCCAGACGCTCATCCGGGCAACCAACCAGGGCCACCGCCGAAATGGCCGGGTGCTTGTAGAGCAGGTTTTCCACCTCGACCACCGGGATGTTTTCCCCACCGCGAATCACCACATCCTTGGTTCGCCCGGTGATGCGGATATAGCCCTGGGCATCCATGCGGGCCAGATCGCCGGTGGCGAACCAGCCCTGGGCATCGACGCTGTAGAGATCGGGACGCTTGAGGTAACCCACGAACAGGCTGGCGCCACGGACCTGAAGATGGCCTTCGCTGCCGGCCCGGACTTCAATGCCGGCATCGTCGACCACCTGCACTTCCATCAGGGGCAGGGCCAGGCCGTCGCTGTAGATGGACCGCTCGGGATCGTCCTGCGGACGGGTCATCGTCGAGGCGCCGGTTTCGGTCATGCCCCAGGCCGAGATGATTTTCGCGTTTATGCTCTTGCCGGCCTTTTCCACCAGGCTTTCCGGGATGGGCGCGCCGGCCGAGACAAAAATACGCAGGCTCGACAGCGCATCGCCGTGCAGCGGGGCGAGCTCGATCAAATCGGCGAGAAACGGTGTCGAGGCCATCGTGAAAGTGGGGCGCTCGGCGGTGGCGATCCTGATGGCGGTGCGCGCATCCCACACGTCTTGCAGCACCGCGGCTGCACCCAGGTAGATGGGCATCAGCATGCCGTAGAGGAACCCGGTCTGATGGGCCATGGGCGAGGCCATGAAGACAATGTCCTGGTGGCCGAGCCCCAGGCGCTCGGCATAGGGGATGACATTGCTCAGCAGGGTTTTGCTCGTGTGCAGCACGCCCTTGGGTTCACCGGTGGTGCCGGAGGTGAATAGCAGTTGGACAACGTCGTCGGCCTGGGCGCGACGCTCGGCGAACAGCGCCCGGGTATCGCCATTGTTTTCCCATGCCCGCTCCAGCAGTTGCCGTTCAAAGCTGTTGTCGCCGTCGCCGCCGATGACCAGAACCTGACGCAGGTCAGGTAGATCGGCGCGCAGGGCCTCGGCCATGCTGGCGTAATCGAAACCGCGGAAGTGTTGTGGCACCACCAGCAGATGACTGCGAGCGTGGCCGAGCATGAAGCGCAGCTCGCGTTCGCGGAAGATCGGCATCAGCGGGTTGAACACGGCACCAATACGGGCGCAGGCCAGGAACAGGGCAGTCATCTGCCAGCCGTTGGGCAACTGGCAGGACACCACACTGCCTTTTTCCACGCCCAGAGCGGCCAGGCCGGCACCCATACGGGTCACCACGGCATCCAGTTCGCCGTAGGTAAACGAGACAGGGTTGTCCTCGCCGCCCTGGTAGCTCGTCAGGGCGCGACAGTCTGCGCCCCGGGCGAGCTGCGCATCCCAGTAATCTGTAATGATCATGTCACTACTGTTGCTGGTCATGGGCGTTTCTGGATGATGATCTGCCGGTGTGGCTGTCCAGGTGTTCATTGTTGGTTATCGACTCTTAAGGGTTGGAGTTGTTGTTCTCTTACGATCTGGTATTGCCCTTTCGATGAGTTGAAGATAAGGCTTTCAAAATTAATATGTCAACATGTTGTCTTTATATTTTTCTGTGGATATATTCGAAGCCATTCCCGCAGAACAAGAGGTAGATGACATGGCTTTCCTGAACATCCTTGTCGAGCAGCGTGCAGCCGTCGGCCTGATCCGCCTGAATCGCCCGGCTGTCTATAACGCCCTCAACGACGCCTTGATGACTGAGCTGGGCCAGGCGCTGCTGGCGTTCGAGGCTGATGAGCAGATTCGCGCCGTCGTCATTACCGGCAACGACAAGGCCTTCGCGGCGGGTGCCGACCTCAGCGAATTGCAGTTCAAGGGCTTCGCCGATGTGTACCTGGAGGATTTCGTCACAGCCAACTGGGAAACCGTCACCCGCTGCCGCAAACCTGTGATCGCCGCAGTCGCCGGCCTGGCGCTGGGCGGTGGCTGCGAGCTGGCGATGATGTGCGACATGGTCATAGCCGCCGACAACGCCCGGTTCGGTCAGCCCGAAGTCAAGG
The DNA here is from genome assembly GCF_054071155.1 of Pseudomonas sp. SDO5532_S415. NCBI lineage: Bacteria > Pseudomonadati > Pseudomonadota > Gammaproteobacteria > Pseudomonadales > Pseudomonadaceae > Pseudomonas > Pseudomonas sp. SDO5532_S415. Next base: position 35,670 of record NZ_JBSVWS010000012.1, read on the forward strand.
TCGGTACCTTGCCCGGCGCCGGCGGTACCCAGCGCCTGACCCGCGCCATTGGCAAGGCCAAGGCCATGGATCTGTGCCTGACCGGACGCTTCATGGACGTCGATGAAGCCGAGCGTCTGGGGTTGATCAGTCGCGTGGTGCCCCTGGCCAGCCTGCTGGATGAAGCTCTGGCCGTGGCCGCGCAAATCGCCGCTCACCCGGCCATCGCGGTAAAGCTCAATAAAGAAGCGGTCAACCGTGCCTTTGAAACCACGCTGGCCGAGGGTGTGCAGTTCGAGCGGCGCTTGATGCACGCCAGTTTCGCCAGTCAGGACCAGAAGGAGGGCATGCAGGCCTTTGCCCAGAAGCGTCAGCCGGTGTGGACCCACCGCTGAGCAGCACGATCCTTTGGCAAGCCGCCTGACAACAAGAAGAGGAACTGCCCGATGACTTCAGCCGTACAAATGACCCGCGAGGCCCGTGTAGCCTTGATCCGGGTCGACAACCCTCCGGTCAATGCCCTTGGCCACGCCGTACGCGCCGGGTTGCTGGAAGCCTTTAGAGCGGCCGAACAGGACGGGCAGGTCGAAATGATCATGCTCTATTGCACGGGCAAGACCTTTATCGCCGGCGCCGATATTCGCGAGTTCGGCCAGCCTGCCCAGGCGCCGATCCTGCAAGCACTGACCCTGGCCATCGAAAACGGCAACAAGCCTTCGCTGGCCGTGTTGCACGGTTCGGTGCTGGGTGGCGGGCTGGAAGTCGCGCTGGGTTGTCACTACCGCATTGCCCACAGAGCCAGCCGGCTCGGCTTGCCGGAAACCCGTCTGGGCCTGTTGCCCGGTGGCGGCGGCACCCAGCGCTTGCCGCGGTTGGTGGGCGTGGCAACCGCGTTGGAAATGATCATCACTGGGGAGCCGATCGAGGCAAGCCAGGCGCTGGGGCTCGGCCTTGTAGACGCACTGTTCGACGATGAGCCTCTGGTCGCGGGCTTGCGGCATGCGCGGCAACTGTTGGCCGAGCAGGCCTCTGTACGGCGCGTCGGCCAGATTGAGATGCCCACGACACCTGCCGAGGCCAGCGCGTCGATCGCGGCCCGGCGCAGCGCAATCACCCGAACCCATCCGGATTCATTCTCGGCGCCGCGCTGCCTTGCCGCCGTCGAAGCAGCGACCCAAATGCCATTGATTGAAGGCTTGCAGCGCGAGCGCGCACTGTTTCTCGAATGCATGGCATCGCCCCAGCGTGCGGTGCTGATCGAAGACTTCCTTGCCCGGCGCCAGGCGGCCAAGAACCGCCAAGGCTGAACCCGCGGCCAGCCTGGGGTTGGCCTGACCATCGATAGAGGACTTTGCATGGACATCCACTACACACCTGCCGAGGTTGAGTTCCGCGCTGAGGTGCGAGCCTTTCTTCGCGACGCGCTGCCTGCGGACATCGCCAGCAAGGTTCGCCTGGGCAAGCGTCTGGGCAAGGACGACCACCAGTGCTGGCAGCGCATCCTCGCCCGGCGCGGCTGGTACGCGGCCAATTGGCCGGTGGCCTTTGGTGGCACCGGTTGGAGCGTGGTGCAAAAACACCTATTCGAAGAGGAGTGCGCCGCCTTCGGAGCGCCGCGCCTGATTTCCTTCGGCGTCAACATGGTTGCCCCGGTGATCATGAAATTCGGCAGCCCGGCACAGCAGGCGCATTACTTGCCGCGAATTCTCTCGGGCGAAGACTGGTGGTGCCAAGGCTATTCCGAACCGGGTGCAGGCTCGGATCTGGCCAGCCTCAAGACCCGCGCCGTGCGCGAAGGCGACCACTATGTGGTCAACGGCCAGAAGACCTGGACCACTCTGGGCCAGCACGCCAACATGATTTTCTGCCTGGTGCGCACGGACAGCGAAGCCCAGCAGCAGCGGGGTATTTCCTTCCTGCTGATCGACATGACCACCCCCGGCATCAGCGTGCGCCCGATCATCACGCTCGAAGGCGAGCATGAGGTCAACGAAGTGTTCTTCGACAACGTCCGCGTGCCGGTGGAGAACCTGGTGGGCGAGGAGAATCAGGGCTGGACCTGTGCCAAATACCTGCTGACCCACGAACGTACCGGGCAGGCCGGCATCGGTCAGTCCAAGGCTGCGCTGGCGTACCTCAAAGAGGTTGCCCGGCAGGAACTGCGCAACGGTCAGCCATTGCTGGAGGACCCGCAGTTCCGCTTGCAGGTTGCCGAGGTGGAGATTCAGTTGCTGGCCATCGAAATGAGCACCTTGCGCATCCTCGCCGCCGCCCAGGCCGGCGGTGTTCCCGGTGCCGAAAGCTCGATCCTGAAGATCAAGGGCTCGGAAATTCGCCAGGCCATCAGCCACTTGCTGCGCAAGGCGCTGGGCGCCAAGGCGTTACCTTTCGTTGAAGCGCAACTGCACGACGACTTCACCGGCACGGCGCTGCACAGTGACTACAGCGCTGCCCCCGCCAGCCAGTATTTCAACCTGCGCAAGCTGTCTATCTACGGCGGCTCCAATGAAATTCAAAAGAACATCATCGCCAAGATGATTCTTGAGCTTTAAGGAGGTACGCAATGGACTTCACACTCAGCTCCGAGCAGCAGATGCTGCAAGACACCGTGGCCCGACTGGCCCGCGATAACTACAGCTTCGAAGCACGCGAAGGCTACTACCGCAGCGAAACCGGCATGAGCCCGGCGTTCTGGAAACAGATGGCTGAACTGGGCCTGTGTTCGGTGCCGATTGCCGAGGAACATGGCGGTTTCGGTGGCAGCGGCGTGGACAACATGCTGATCATGACCGAGCTCGGTCGCAACCTGTGTCTGGAGCCGTTCTTGCAGTCGCAGATTCACGCGGCGGGCCTGCTGCAGCAACTGGGTGATGCCGGCCAGCGGGCAGACCTGTTGCCGCAAGTGGCCGAGGGCTCGCTGCAACTGGCCGTGGCGCTGGAAGAGCTGCAAAGCCACTACCAGTTGCACGATGTGCAGACTCAGGCGCGCCCGGTCGAGGGCGGCTGGTGCCTGTCCGGGCGCAAGATCGCCGTGGTCGGTGCTGCCAGCGCAGGGGTGATCCTGGTGTCGGCGCGCACTGGCGGTGAGGCTCGGAGCGAACAAGGCATCAGCCTGTTCCTGGTCGAATCGCAAACGGACGGTTTGCAGCGTCGCGATTACCCCTGCATCGATGGCCCGCGTGCCAGCGACCTGATCCTCGACAATGTTTTTGTGACCCGCGGGGCTTTGCTCGGCAGTGTCGGCGAGGCTTTGCCGGCCTTGCGATATCAGCAGGGTCGTGCCATTGCCGGACAGTGTGCCGAGGCCGTCGCCGGCATGCAGGAAGCCTTTCGCCTGACCCTCGACTACCTCAAGACACGCAAGCAGTTCGGTGCACCCATCGGCAAGTTCCAGGTGCTGCAGCACCGCATGGCCGACATGCGCGGCGAACTGGAGTTGGCTACCTCGATGGCCATCCTTGCCGCCTGTGTGGCCGATCAGTCCGACAGCGACGAACGTAGCCGGCAACTGGCCGCCGCCAAATTCGTGGTGGTCCGCGCCGCACGCCTGATCGCCGAGCAAGCGATCCAGTTACACGGCGGTATTGGCATGACTTGGGAATACAGCCTGGCTCATCACGCCAAGCGCCTGGTGATGTTGGGTCATCAATTGGGCGATGACGACCACCATTTGCAGGCCTACGCCCAATTGCTGCACAGCGCCTGATCGATCACTGCATTAACACGGGAACACATTATGAAAGTACTGGTTGCGGTAAAGCGTGTGGTTGATTTCAACGTCAAGGTTCGTGTCAAGGCGGACCACTCAGGCGTCGACCTGGCCAACGTCAAGATGGCGATGAATCCCTTCTGCGAAATTGCCGTGGAAGAAGCGGTGCGTTTGAAAGAACAGGGGATTGCCGCCGAGGTGGTGGTCGTCAGCATCGGCAGCAGTGCGGCGCAGGAACAACTGCGCACCGCGCTGGCGCTGGGTGCCGACCGTGCCATTCTGGTCGAGGCCGATGAAGACCTGGGGTCCCTGGCGGTGGCCAAACTGTTGAAAGCGGTTGTCGACAAGGAACAGCCTCAGTTGGTGATCCTCGGCAAGCAGTCCATCGACAGCGACAACAACCAGACCGGCCAAATGCTCGCGGCATTGAGCGGCTACGGTCAGGGAACCTTCGCTTCAAAAGTCGCCATCAGCGGCGACTGCGTGACCGTGACCCGCGAAATCGACGGCGGCGCACAGACCGTCGCGCTGAAACTGCCGGCCATCGTCACCACCGACCTGCGACTGAACGAGCCGCGCTACGCGTCGCTACCCAACATCATGAAGGCCAAGAAGAAGCCGCTGGAGGTGCTCACACCGAGCGCCCTGGGTGTCAGTTGCGCGGGCACCGTGCAGACCCTGAAAGTCGAAGCACCGGCCGCACGCAGCGCCGGGATCAAGGTCAAGTCGGTGGCCGAACTGGTCGAGAAACTGAAGAACGAGGCGAAGGTAATCTAATGGCTATCCTGGTTATCGCTGAACACACCAATACCGCACTGGCGGCTGCCACCCTCAATACCGTGACCGCTGCGCAGCAGATCGGTGGCGACATTCATGTGCTGGTTGCAGGGCAGGGCGCGAGCGCCGTGGCTGAAGCGGCAGCGAAGGTCGCCGGGGTGACGAAAGTGCTGCTGGCCGACAACGCCGCTTATGCTCACCAACTGCCGGAAAACCTCGCGCCTCTGATCGTCGCGCTTGTCCGGGAAGCAGGGGCTGACCGCTACAGCCATATCCTCGCTGCCGCGACCAGTAACGGTAAGAACACCCTGCCGCGGGTTGCCGCACAACTGGATGTCGATCAGATCTCGGAGATCATCGCGGTCGAAAGCGCCGATACCTTCAAGCGCCCGATCTATGCGGGCAACGCCGTCGCGACGGTGCAGTCGTGCGCCGGCGTGAAGGTGATCACTGTACGGGGCACCGGGTTCGATGCCGCTGCGGCCGCAGGGAACAGCGCTGCCATCGAAACGCTGACCCTGGTCACCGACAGCGGTCAGTCGGTTTTTGTCAGTGAAGAACTGGCCAGGTCCGATCGCCCGGAGCTGACGGCCGCGAAGATCGTCGTGTCGGGTGGCCGGGGCATGCAGAACGGCGACAACTTCAAACACCTCTATGCATTGGCCGACAAGCTCGGCGCGGGCGTGGGGGCGTCGCGTGCGGCGGTCGATGCAGGCTTTGTACCGAACGACATGCAGGTCGGCCAGACCGGCAAGATCGTTGCGCCGCAGTTGTACATCGCGGTGGGCATCTCCGGTGCCATCCAGCATCTGGCCGGCATGAAGGATTCCAAAGTGATCGTGGCGATCAACAAGGACGAAGAGGCGCCGATCTTCCAGGTGGCCGATTACGGCCTGGTGGCGGATCTATTCGACGCTGTGCCGGAACTGGAACGGGCGATCTGAGGAGGTGCTTGTGAATACGTTCAAACAAATCGGTGTGATCGGCAGCGGTGCGATGGGCCGGGGGATCGCTCAGTTGTTCGCCACCGCAGGCGTTCCAGTGTTGCTGTACGACAGCCGTAGCGAAGCGACGGAGGTGGCGTTACAAGCCAATCGGGCTTTGCTTGAGCGCTCCGCCGCCAAGGGCAAGTTAAGCGATGAAGCGCTGGCGACCGCACTGGCGTGCATGCGACCGGCCATCAGCCTTCAAGCCTTGGCCGATTGCGATTTATTGATCGAGGCGATCGTTGAAAACCTGGAGGCCAAGCAGGCGTTGTTTCGTGCGCTGGAGCACGTGGTCAGGGCCGACGCGGTACTGGCGACCAACACTTCCTCCTTGTCGGTGAGCCTGATCGCCAGTGCCTGCCGGCATCCTGAGCGGGTGGCCGGGTTTCACTTTTTCAACCCGGTACCACTGATGAAAATCGTCGAGGTGGTGCGTGGTGAGCGGACCGACCCGCAGGTGGTCAAGCGCCTGGTGACACTGGCCGGCCACGCAGGACATTTTGCCGCGACGACGCCAGACTCGCCGGGCTTCCTGGTCAATCATGCCGGGCGGGCCTTCGGTCCGGAGGCGTTGCGTATCCTGGGCGAAGGAATCGCGACCCCGGCGCAAATCGATCGCATCCTCAAGGACAGCCTCGGCTTTCGCATGGGGCCGTTCGAACTGTTCGACCTGGTCGGCCTCGACATCGCCCATGCGGTGATGGAGTCGATTCATACCCAGTTTTACCAGGACCCGCGCTACACCCCATCGGCGCTGGTGCCACCGCGTCTGGCCGGTGGCTTGTTGGGGCGCAAGACCGGGCAGGGCTTCTATCGCTACCAGGACGGTCGCGTGGTCGAGCAAGCGGAGCAGGCGCCGCCGCAGGTGGCGATCACCCAGCCGTTCTGGCTGGACTGCGACGACTCGGCGATGCGCGAGCGGATCGCTGCGGTGCTGTCGGTTGCCGGCGTGGTGCTGGAGCAGGGCGATCAACCGAGTGCGAATGCCATCTGCCTGGTCACGCCCTTGGGCGAGGATGCCAGCAGTGTGATCGCCCGCAAGCGACTGCCACCGCGACGCAGTCTGGCGCTGGAGACCTTCGTCGGTTTCGATTCGCGTCGTGTGCTGATGCGTCAACCGGCGCTCGACGCGCAGGTGCTGGCGCAAGCACGCCAGGCCCTGGGCGCCGATGGCGTGCCGGTGGAGGTCATCAATGACTCGCCGGGCTTCATCGCCCAGCGTGTACTCGCCGGGATCGTCAACCTGGGTTGCGAGATTGCCCAGCGTCGTATCGCCGAACCCGCAATCCTCGACCGTGCAGTGCAGTTGGCCCTCGGTTACCCCCATGGTCCGCTGGGTTTTGGCGACCATTACGGCGCGGCGCAGATCCAGCAGATCCTGCACCAATTGCATGAGCTGTATCAGGAACCGCGCTATCGGGTCAGCCCCTGGCTGCGGCGCCGGGTCCAGCTCAACCTGCCACTGACCACTGCCGAGGATCACGCATGACGGCCTATATCTACGATGGCCTGCGTTCGCCGTTCGGTCGCCATGCCGGGGCTCTGGCCGGTGTGCGCCCCGATGATCTGCTGGCCAGTGTGGTGCGTGCCCTGGTGGCGCGTAACCCGTTCGACATGTGTGACTACGAGGACCTGATCGCCGGCTGCAGCAGTCAGGCGGGGGAGGACGGGCGTAACCTGGCACGTCATGTGGCGCTGCTGTCCGGCCTGCCAACGGCGGTGGGCGGTTTGACCGTCAATCGCCTGTGCGGCTCCGGCCTGGCGGCCGTGCTGGATGCTGCCCGCGCCGTGCGCTGCGGCGAAGGCGAGCTGTTTGTTGCCAGTGGCGTCGAGAGCATGAGTCGTGCGCCGTTCGTGGTGGCCAAGGCGCAAAGCGCCTGGTCCCGAGATTTTCAGGTGTGCGACAGCACCCTCGGCGCACGCTTTCCCAATCCGAAGGTAGAGTCCGGGTTCGGCGCCGATTCGATGCCGCAGACGGCGGACAACGTCGCCCGTGAACTGAGCATCACTCGCGAGGAAGCCGACATCTATGCCGCGCGCAGTCAGGCGTTGTTCGACGCGGCGGTGCGCGATGGTTTTCAGGCCGGTGAAATCCTGCCGATCGAAGTGCCGCAAGGGCGCAAGCAGCCACCGAAGATCGTCGACCGTGACGAGCATCCGCGCCCGCAAAGTAACTTCGAGGCGCTGTCGGACCTGCAACCGCTGTTTGACGGCGGCGTTGTCACGGCGGGCAACGCTTCGGGCATCAACGATGGCGCGGCGGCGCTGCTGATTGGCTCGCGGGCCATGGGTGAGAAGGTCGGGCTCAAGCCCCGGGCGCGCATTCTGGCGGGCGCCGTGGTCGGTGTCGAACCGCGCCTGATGGGCCTTGGCCCGGTGCCGGCCTGCACCAAGGCGTTGCAGCGCGCAGGTTTGAGCCTGGCTGACATGGACCTGATCGAAATCAACGAAGCATTTGCCGCACAAGTGCTCGGCTGTGTCCGGCAACTCGGCGTGGCCTTCGATGATCCGCGCTTGAATCCCAACGGTGGTGCCATTGCCATCGGCCATCCACTCGGTGCTTCCGGCGCTCGCCTGGCCTACAGCGCGGTGCGTCAACTGGAACGCAGCAACGGGCGCTACGCCCTGGTCAGCCTGTGCATTGGCCTGGGCCAGGGCATTGCCTGCGTGATCGAACGCCTCGACTGACAACCCCTGACAAGAACCAAACCGGAGAATAACCCATGGCCAACAAGGCAAGCTTCAACTGGATCGACCCGCTGCTGCTGGATCAGCAACTGACCGAAGAAGAGCGCATGGTGCGCGACAGCGCCCAGCAGTTCGCCGCTGACAAGCTGGCGCCACGGGTGCTGGAGGCGTTTCGTCATGAACAGACTGACCCGGCAATTTTTCGCGAGATGGGCGAGACCGGCCTGCTGGGCGCCACCATTCCTGAAGCCTACGGTGGCAGTGGCCTGAACTATGTGTGCTATGGCCTGATCGCCCGGGAAGTCGAGCGCGTGGACTCGGGCTATCGCTCAATGATGAGCGTGCAATCCTCCCTGGTGATGGTGCCGATCAATGAGTTCGGCAACGAAGCCACCAAGCAGAAGTACCTGCCAAAGCTGGCCACCGGTCATTACATTGGCTGTTTTGGTCTGACCGAACCGAACCATGGCTCCGATCCGGGCTCGATGATTACCCGGGCGCGAAAAGTCGACGGCGGCTACCGCCTGACCGGGAGCAAGATGTGGATCACCAATAGCCCGATCGCCGATGTCTTCGTGGTCTGGGCCAAGGACGATGAAGGGCAGATTCGCGGTTTTGTCCTGGAGAAGGGCTGGCAGGGCCTGAGTGCGCCGGTTATTCACGGCAAGGTCGGGCTGCGTGCGTCGATCACCGGTGAAATCGTCATGGACAATGTGTTCTGTCCTGAAGAGAACGCCTTCCCGGATGTGCGCGGTCTGCGCGGTCCGTTCACCTGCCTGAACTCGGCGCGTTACGGCATCGCCTGGGGCGCGCTGGGTGCGGCCGAAGATTGCTGGCACACCGCGCGCCAATACGTGCTGGATCGCCAGCAGTTCGGTCGCCCGCTGGCTGCCAACCAGTTGATCCAGAAAAAGCTGGCGGACATGCAGACCGAAATTACCCTGGCCCTGCAAGGTTGCCTGCGTCTGGGGCGGATGAAGGACGAAGGTACCGCCGCGGTCGAAATCACCTCGATCATGAAGCGCAACAGTTGCGGCAAGTCGCTGGACATCGCGCGCCTGGCGCGGGACATGTTGGGTGGCAATGGCATCAGCGACGAGTTCGGCGTGGCCCGTCATCTGGTCAATCTGGAAGTGGTCAACACCTACGAAGGCACCCACGACGTGCATGCGTTGATCCTCGGTCGGGCGCAGACCGGTCTCCAGGCGTTTTTCTGATGTTCGTCTGACAACAAGTGTTCGACCGGCAAATCTGAAGCCGGCGACAAGCCAGAAAAAGGCGATGGTCATGACACCATCGCCTTTTTCATTGTGCCTGGCTGCCTACCCCGGCACGCGCTCAGGGAAACCATGAAAGGACGTGAACGCGGCGACCGGCTCGCGCTGTGTCTGCAGGCTGTTTTCCGGTGCATCGCGGTCCTCATGCCCGAGTGCGATGCCGCAGACCAGGATGTCCTCATCCGCCAGGGGTACATGACGGCGGACGATCTGGTGATACCAGGCGAACGCGGCCTGGGGGCAGGTGTGCAGGCCCTGCCCGCGTGCGGCAAGCATGATGTTTTGAATGAACATGCCCAGGTCGATGTAGCTGCCGGTATTGAGTCGGCGATCGAGGCTGATCAACAGGCCGACCGGCGCGTCGAAGAAGTGAAAGTTGCGCAGGTTCTGATGCTCGCGGGCCTCGCGATCGTTGCGGTCGATGCCGAGTGCTTCATACAGGCCATAACCGGATGCGCGGCGACGGCTCTGATAGGGTTCGAACCAGTTGTCCGGGTAGTACTGATATTCAGGGTCATGCTGACCGGGTTGGGTTGTGGTAGACGCCAGGATATCGGCACACAGTGCCTGCTTGGCATCGCCGGTCAGCGCATGGACATGCCATGGCTGCACGTTGTTGCCGCTGGGCGCGCGCGCGGCGACCTTGAGGATATGTTCAATCACCGGCTTCGAAATGCCCATGGGCAGGAAGCGGCGGACCGATTTGCGTGAGCGTATAGCGTTGTCTACGTGCATGGATTTTCTCCGGATTTTGCGCGGTTCAATCGAGTTCGGCGTAGCCTCTGATTCGAATACGATTGTGCTCGTTGGCCAGTATCAGGTTTCGACGGGTGCCGCCTGCCTGGTACAGCCTCGGGTGATCTCCCAGGGCAATGGGCGACAGGAATCGCACGCCAAAACGGCGCAGGCGCGAACCAGGCAGTAGACTGCCGAGTAACCCCATTCCGAGCATGCCCTGGGCAAACACGTCCGGGTGCCCGGCCATCTGCGCAATGGCCGGTTCCAGATGGACGCGGTTGTGATCCCCCGAGGCGCTGGCAAAGGCCCGGATCTGTTCCCGATTGATCTCGGTTGCGGCAAGTACAGGTTGCGTGTCTTGGGTCTCGAGCACCGGCCCGACGCTGGGTGCGCCCGGTTTCAGCAGGGCAACGTAGAGACTGAGCATCTCGCACGCCAGTGAACCGTCTGCGGCGAACAACCGGGTTTGCTTGTGCAGCAGGCTGAAACGCGGCTTGGTGATGACCTCGCTCAGGTGTGCGCTGCTGCGGTAGACAAAGCCTGGTTGCAATGGCTGGTGGTAGCGGAAATGTTGTTCGCCATGCAGCAGTTGATGGGCCTCAAGCCCGGTCAAAGTGAACAGCTGCCTGACCACGTCCCGGTCCATGTCGGCACTGTAGGCCAGGGTCGGCGGCTGATTGCAGTTCGGGGGCATGCCAATGGCCTGATTGAGGGCTAAAACGCGCTCGGCATCGAACGACCATTGGTATTCAGGGAACCGGTAGCCAGCAAGCGCAGTGAGACCCATGCCGGTCACCAGCCGCCAGACACGCTGAGCGACTCACCGGTGATGGCGCGTGCAGCGTGGGAGGCGAGGTAAACAGCGCTGTCGCCGATCTCGCTGGGCTCCAGCAGGCGCTTGAGGGGTTGGCGCGCCAGGATATGGCGTTGCAGGGCTTGCTCTTCGCTGATGTGGTCCTGGGCCGCCAGCTGCGGCAGCTGGTTTTCCACCAGAGAAGTGCGCACGGCGCCAGGTAAAATAGCGTTGGCGGTGATCCCTTGATTCACGGTTTCAAGGGCCAGGGTCCGGGTCAGGCCGATCAGGCCGTGTTTGGCGGCCACGTAGGCGCTCTTGTAGGGCGAGGCCAGTTTGCCGTGCACCGAGGCGATATTGATGATGCGCCCGCTCCGCTGTTCGAGCATGCCCGGCAGGGCGTGTTTGCTCATCAGGAAAGGCCCGGTCAGCATCACGGCCAACAGGGTGTTCCATTGCGACAGCGGGAAGTCCTGCACGGGCGCGATGTGCTGCAGCCCGGCGTTGTTCACCAGCACATCCACTGCGCCGTGCTCCGCCAACAGTTGCTCATAAAAGGAGACGATCTGCGCTTCGCTGGTGACGTCCAGCGCATAGGCGCGGGCGTTGGGCAGGCTGTTCGCCGCCTGCTCGGCGGCCGTCAGATTGACGTCGCACAAGGCCACGAAATCACCCTGGGCGGCGAAGGCCCGGGCAATCGCCAGGCCGATGCCCTGGGCGGCGCCGGTAACCACTACGGTACGTTGCGTCCGGTTCATGTTCAGGCTCCCGTTGATGCCGGTTGCTGGTGGCAGCGACTGATGACGCCAAGGGCGGCGGGATTTTCCATCGACGTCAGGTCGCCGGCGTCCTGGCCCAGATAAGCGGCGCGAATCACCCGGCGCATGACCTTGCCATTGCGGGTCTTGGGCAGCTCGCTGACGTAGTGCAAATGCTTGGGGCGCATCGCCTTGCCCAGCCGGGCACCAATCAGGCCAAGCAGTTCCGTTTCCAGTTCGGGGGTCGGTTCGCTGCCTGGAAGGAGCACCACGAAGCACACCGGGGCTTCACCCTTGATCTCGTCGGGAATGCCGATGGCCCCGGCTTCCAGCACCTGGGCGTGGCTGACCAGGATCGACTCCATTTCGGCTGGGCCGATCCGCTTGCCGGCCACGTTCAAGGTGTCATCGGAGCGACCGGTGATGGTCCAGAAACCTTCGTCATCGATGATCGCCCAGTCGCCGTGCACCCAGGTTTCAGGGAAACGGTTGAAGTACGAGTCTTCATAGCGCTGCGGTTCCTGCCAGAAGCTTTGGGTCATGCCGATCCATGGCTGGCGCAGCACCAGCTCGCCCAGCGTCTGGCGCACCGGCTGGCCCTGGCTATCGCAGACATCAGCCGCCATGCCCGGCATGCGACTGTTGAAGGTCACCGGGGATATCGGCTTGATCAGTACATTGGTCAGGATGCCGCCGCCGATTTCGGTGCCACCGGCATAGTTGATGATCGGATAACGGCCCTGGCCTACGGTGTTGAATAGCCACAGCCAGGGCTCCGGGTTCCAGGGCTCGCCGGTCGAGGTGAAGGTGCGCAAGGCGCTCAGGTCATGACCTTGGGCAACGGCATCACCATGCTGCATCAGCGAACGGACCAGCGTGGGTGATACGCCGATGTGGGTGGCCTGATGGCGTGCGCCCAGCGTCCACACCCGATCCGCTTGCGGGTAGTCCGGCGAGCCTTCATAGATGATGGCGCAGGCACCGTTGATCAGGCTGCCGAAGACCACCACCGGGCCGGTCAGCCAGCCCATGTCGGTGATCCAGAACAGGCGGTCGTTTTGTCCGACATCCATGCACAAACCCACATCCAGTGCCGCCTTGAGCGGAAATCCGCTGTGGGTATGCACCGCGCCCTTGGGCTTGCCGGTGGTGCCGGAGGTATAAATGATCATCATCGGTGACTGGCTGTCCATGACCGCTGTCGGGCACTGGCTGCCGTCACAGGCTTGCAGTGTGGCAAAGTCCAGATCGCGGTTTGAATGCCAGGGGATGTCCCGCCCCAGGCGCCGCACCACCACTTTTTCCAGCGACGGGCTCAGTGCGGCAGCCTTGTCGGCCTCTTCCTTCATGGCAATCACTCTGCCACGCCGCATGAAGCCGTCGGCAGTGATCAGCAATTTGGCCCCGCAGGCTTCAATGCGCGTGGCCAGTGCTTCGGCGCCATAGCCGGAGAAGGCGGGCGTGAAAATCGCACCGAGCTTGACCACCGCCAACAACGCGACCACGGTCTCGATCAGCATCGGCATGAAGATGGCCACGCGGTCACCGCTGACCATGCCCAGTTCGCTCAGGCCCTGTGCGACGTTGTTGACCCGTCGCGCCAGCTCGCCATAGCTCACTTCAAGACACTGGCCGTCTTCACCTTCCCAGATCAACGCGGCTTTCTGCGCGTGCTCCGGGTCGACAGCCCAGCGCTCCAGCGCCGTGCGCAGGATGTTGAGCCGGCCGCCCTCGTACCAGCGCGGATGCTTGATGCCACCAGCGGTATTGAGTGGCGTTTGATAGGGCGCATCCCAGACAATGCCGAGGGCCTGTTCCAGGGCGCTGGCGAACCATTGCGGATCGTTAGTGGAACGCTCGATGAAGGCGTCATGGTCAGTCTCGCCCACTTTCTTCATCCACTGATGCAGGCGCGTACGTCGAATGAAATCGGTTGACGGCGTCCAGACGGCGGAGGTGTTCATGGTCATGTCCTTATCGCTGATCAATGGGGTCACTTGAAATTCTTCTTCACAAGCAGCTTGATCGATCCGACTACACCGCAGCGGAAGCAGAGTACGCAGAGCACAAAAATGCAGCCGAGGATCGGGGTGCCCCAGGTGCCCAGCGGCGATTGCGCCAGCAGGTGTTGCAGCGAGATCACAATGCCGGCACCGACGAAAGGGCCGAGCAGGGTGCCGACGCCGCCGAGCAAGGTCATCAGCACCACCTCGCCGGACATGTGCCAGTGTGCATCCGACAAGGTTGCCAGCTGAAACACCACGGCCTTGGTGGAACCAGCCAGGCCGGCGATGCCTGATGAAATGACGAAGGCCAGCCACTTATACCGAGTGACGTTGTAACCCAGTGACGTGGCGCGGTCTTCGTTCTCGCGAATCGCCTGCAGAATCTGCCCGAAAGGCGAGTGCACCACGCGCTTGACCAGGGCGAAGCCAAGCACGGTGATGGCCAGCACGAAGTAGTACATGGCGTGGTTGTCCGCCAGGTCGATGAAACCCAGCAGCTTGCCGCGACTGATGCCGTGCAGGCCATCTTCGCCGCCGGTGGCGGGCACCTTGAGGAACAGGAAGTAAAGCAATTGCGCGAGGGCCAGGGTGATCATCGCGAAGTAAATGCCCTGCCTGCGAATCGCCAGTGCACCGAACAGCGCACCAACCAGCGCGGCAGCGGCAGTACCGACGATGATCGCCAATTCCGGGCCGATGCCCGGGTGTTGGCTCAACAGATAGCCGGTGCTGTAGCCGCCCGCGGCAAGAAACGCGGCATGCCCGAAAGACAGCAGGCCGGTATAGCCCAGCAACAGGTTGAACGAGCAGGCAAACAGGCCGAAGCACAACAGCTTCATCAGGAACACCGGGTAGGCGACCCAGGGGGCGATCAAGCCGATCGCGATCAGCGTGATGTACAGGGTGTTGAGCTGGCGTTGCTCACGGATCCCGCGCTGTTGCGCGAAGGTCAGTAGAGATTGAGTATTCATGGGCTTACGCCTCCTTTCCGAACAGACCGTTGGGGCGTACCAGCAGCACCAGGATCATCACGAGGAAAATCACGGTACCGGATGATTCGGGCCAGAACACTTTGGTCAGGCCTTCGATCAGGCCCATGGCGACCCCGGTGAGGATCGCGCCCATGATCGAACCCATCCCGCCGATGACCACCACTGCGAACACCACGATCAGCAAGTTGGAGCCCATGGTCGGCGACACCGAGTAGATCGGTGCCGCCAACACGCCGGCGAAGGCCGCCAATGCCACGCTGAAGCCGTAGGTGAGGGTGGTCAGCAGCGGCACGTTGACCCCGAAGGCCTGCATCAGCGCGGGCTTTTCGGTGCCCGCGCGAAGGTAGGCGCCCAGGCGCGTCTTCTCGATCACATACCAGGTGAACAGGCACATCCCCAAACCGGCCGCCAACACCCAGGCGCGGTAGGCCGGCAGGAACATGAAGTCCAGCTTGAAGCCGCCTTGCAGCGACGGCGGAATCGGATAATTGCTGCCAGACACGCCGAACAAGTTGATGAAGCTGCCCTCGATGACCATGGTCAGGCCGAACGTCAACAACAGGCCGTAGAGATGATCCAGGTGCGCGATGCGCCGCAGCAGCAAGCGTTCGATCAATATCCCCAGGGCGCCGATCAACAGCGGCACCAGAAACAGTGCGGCCCAATAGTTCACGTTCAGATACTTGAGCAATAGCAGTGCGGTGAAGGCGCCCAGCATGTATTGAGCGCCGTGGGCGAAGTTGATGATCCGCAACAGGCCAAAGATCACCGCCAGGCCCAGGCTCAACAACGCATAGAACGCACCGTTGATCAGGCCCAGCAATAACTGGCCGAACAGCGCTGCCAGGGGTACCCCGAAAAGCATGGTCATGTCAGTCGTCCTCGGGTTTTGTCACGGGCGCAAGGCGCTGGCGACCTTCTGATCAGCGTTCACCAACTTGCACTTGCTTTGCGAAAGCGGCAGGAAAGCCTCGTCCGCAGGGATGGTGCCGAGGATCTTGAACAGGTCCCACTCACCCATGGATTCCTCGGGTGTCTTCACCTGGGCCAGATACATGTCATGCACCATGCGGCCATCGACCCGAACCCGGCCGTTCCTGGTGAACATATCGTTGATCGGGGTCTTCATCATGTACTCGCGCACGGTCTGCGGGTCGTCGGAGCCGGTGGCTTCGACCGCTTTGAGGTACTGATACGTGCTGGAGTACATGCCGGCCTGAACCATGGTCGGCATGCGCTTGGTCCGCTCGAAATAACGCTTGGCCCAGGCGCGGGATTCATCATTCATGTCCCAGTACCAGCCGGACACGAACTTTGTCCCCTGGGCCGTGGGCAGGCCGATGGCTTTGATGTCGGTGATGAAGACCATGAGGCTGGCCAGGGTCTGGCCGGACTCCATCAGGCCGAATTGCTTGGCGGTGGAAATGGCATTGACCAAATCGGAGCCGGCACTGGCAAGGCCGATGATCTTGGCGCCGGAGGCCTGGGCTTGCAGGATGTACGAGGAAAAATCGCTGGTCTGGAACGGGTGGTTGGCCTTGCCGATGACTTTTCCGCCGTTTTCGATCACGGCCTTCGACACCTGCGCTTCCATGGCGTGGCCAAAGGCGTAGTCGGCGCTGAGCATGTACCAGGTGTCACCGCCACTGGCGACGATGGCTTTGGCCGCTCCGTTGGAGACCGAGTAGGTGTCGTACACGTAGTGCAGATGGTTGGGCGTGCAGTATTCGTTGGTCAGGCTGGCAGCGGCGGCAGTGGAGACGATGGCGAAACGGTGCTTTTCCTCCACCAGCCGGGTGACCGCGATGGCCACCGGCGAGGCGTTCAAACCGGCGATCAGGTCGACATTGCGCCGGTCGATCCACTCGCGGCTGATGTTCGCGCCCAGGTCGGCGTTGTTCTTGTGGTCGGCGGAAAACAGCTCGACTTTGTTCTGGCCGATCTTGCCACCCATGTCCTCGATGGCCATGCGAATGGCTTCCAGGCCGCCTGGGCCGGCGAGATCGCTGTAGGGGCCGCTCAGGTCATCGAGGTAGCCGATGCGAATTTCATCGTCGCTGATGCTGGCTTGGGCAGGGCTGGCGAGCAGACCGGCGAACAGGCTGGCGATGATCGTCCGGGTCATGGGGGCGGTACTGAAATTGAATGCTGCTGACATGCGAATCTCCACGGCTTGAGAGCGCGCTAATTGTTGTTATGGGTCGGTACAGCAGGGTCAAACGCCGAGCATGGCGTTGAGTTGGTCGCGTTTGCCGTCCAGTTCTGCGGCGGTGAAGTGTTCGACGACCTGGCCGTGCTCGATCAGGTAATGACGATCGGCCAGGGGCGCGGCAAAGCGGAAGTTCTGCTCCACCAGCACGATGGTGATGCCCCGGCGCTTGAGCTCCACCAGCACTTCGCCCAGGCGCTCGACGATCACCGGGGCCAGGCCTTCAGTGATCTCGTCGAGCAGCAGCAGGTTCGCCCCGGTGCGCAGGATTCGAGCCATGGCCAGCATCTGTTGTTCGCCGCCGGACAGGCGCGTGCCCTGGCTTTTACGACGCTCGTAGAGGTTGGGGAACATGTCGAAGATTTCGTCCAGCGACATGCCGCCACTGGCCACGGTCGGCGGCAGCATGAGATTTTCTTCGACGTTCAGGCTGGCGAAGATGCCGCGCTCTTCCGGGCAGAACCCCACGCCGAGGCGGGCGATCTGGTGCGCAGCGATTTTCACGGTTTCCTGGCCGTTGATGCAGATCGAGCCGCTGCATCGGCCGACCATGCCCATGATCGATTTCAAGATGGTGCTGCGGCCGGCGCCGTTGCGTCCTAGCAGTGTGACCAATTCACCGCGATTGACCGTCATGTCGACGCCGTGAAGGATGTGCGATTCGCCGTAGAAGGCATGCACGTTGGTCAGGCGCAGTTGTTCGCGTGGTTGATTGTGTGCCTCAGACATGTTCAGCCTCCTTGCCCATGTAGGCTTCGCGTACCAACGGGTTGGCCGATACGCTGGCGTAGTCGCCTTCGGCCAGCACGCTGCCGCGCGCCAGTACCGTGATGCGATGGCACAGGCTGCTGACGACGCGCAGGTTGTGCTCGACCATCAGCACCGTGCGATCCACTGCGACCTTGCGGATCAGTTCAACCACTCGCTCGACGTCCTCGTGGCCCATGCCCTGGGTCGGTTCGTCGAGCAGCATCACCTTGGGTTCCAGGGCCAGGGTCGTGGCCAGTTCCAGTGCGCGCTTGCGCCCATAGGGCAGCTCAGCGGTCTTGTGCAGGGCGAAATCCTGCAGGTCGACTAGTTCGAGCAGGTGCATGGCACGCTGGTTGAGGTGGTCGAGGGAGTTGGCGGGTTTCCAGAAGTGGAAGCTGGTGCCGAGTTCGCGTTGTAAAGCTACGCGGACGTTTTCCAGCACGCTCATCTGGCCGAACACGGCCGATATCTGAAAGGAGCGCACCAGCCCCAGGCGGGCGATCCGGTCAGGCGCCAGCTTGCCGATGGCTTGCCCTTGATACAGCACCGCACCGCGGGTGGCTGGCAGGAAGCGGGTCAGCAGATTGAAGACCGTGGATTTGCCGGCACCGTTGGGGCCGATCAGGGCATGGATATGCCCCTCCTGCACTTGAAGATCGACCGAATCCACGGCGGTGAAGCCACTGAACTCCTTGGTCAAGCCCCGGGTTTCGAGAATGACATTGCTCATCGCTATCCTTCCTGCCTGGTGATGGTTTGCTTGGCTGAATGGCCCCACACACGTCTCAGTCAGCCTTGACCGACTGGCGCGCATCCAAGTGAGGAGCCATTCGGCACTGCAGCCCGAAAGCAAGAAGGGTTATAGGTAATCATATTGTCATTAAAACCGATGATTCGGCTCTGACTGGAACGGACGATTGACATCTTTTTTGTGCTTTGTTTCATTTTAAGCACCTAATTCACAGGGTTTGATTGTTTTTATGGCGATGTGAATGCTTTTCTGATGGGCTCGACGATACGCTTCGACATTTATAAATGTCAACATGTTGTCTTTATGTCGATGAGTGCAGCCAGCACTGCCTACGTCACTCGATTGCGAGACGCCATCTCGGACGGTGACTGAAATCAAGCTTTCGGCGGAGTCTCTACTGGCTTATTGGAGGGTTTCGGCTATCAGCCCGATTTGGGCAGAAGAAGTGGTATCGGAGGAGGGGTGGAATGACCGAAAGATGCGGAAACGATCCAGAAGAAGTGGTGCAACAGAAATTGCGCACACCAGAAACGACAAAGCCCTGAATAATCAGGGCTTTGTCGTATCAAATATGGCGGAGGCGATGGGATTCGAACTCATGGACCTGTTACAGTCGACGGTTTTCAAGTCCGACATACAAATGCTCATAATCCAAGGCCCGTAGCTTGTTTTCGTTCTAAAATTATCATTCTTTGGCTCCGCTGGAGGCCGCGTTCTACAAGGGGCGGCGTCAGCCTTTTATAACGCATTTTTCAGCTAATTCGAAGGAGCTGAGGCGACAGTAGATACGTTCAGTTATGGCGCCCATGGTAGGCCCAGAGCAGACTAGCTTCTGCCCTTAATGGATCGGCCTATGAAAGGTCGCCTTCGATCCATAGCAGCTGGTCACCGCGGCAGAAATCGCCCATACGAAGCTCTAAGTTTCTGCAGGCGTGAGGCCGATGTGAATCTAAACGCAGCATTAAAAAAAATAAAACGGCCCCGCCTATAGCCCCCTGTGAAAGAGCCTTGATTTGTTTGATTTATACTATGTGATCATTGATCTTGACTTGCAACCGGGTGACGTTATCGCCGCTCACTAACGTTCTTCTTAGCCAGAGCCGAGTCAGCTCAGGAAAATTCGTTTTCTATTCTCGTTCGATTATTTCTCATTTCTGCAGCGAATGGACTAAGCTCGGAAAAAAGAAGTATCGAGAGACGAGGGAGTGCGATGATGCGATCTATAGCGATTCTATTAGTTGCAATTTTTCTGTGTGGTTGCCAGACCTTAAAAATTGCAACTACACCAAAAATTGAGCCCGAAGGAAGTGATAAGGGATTTGCCGCGTTCCTTAATAACCCAGATAAAATATCAATTTTTCCGATATCTGCGGAGTACGAGCAATCGGTAGCCGTTGCTTGCGGTGTTAAGTATAGTCCATTGCTTAATGTTGTGTTATGGGTTCCTGTTGTTGCTAAGTTGGTCTTTGATCTTGGCGCTGACCAATTTGCGCACTACATTGAAGGTATAAAGAAACGGTCCTCCGCGGATTACAGCGCAAGATTGGAAGCTAGCGTGAGCGATTTCGTGGCGGACCGTTGTGTGGTCGCTGGTCGTGTGAAAGTAAAGGATGATGGGGCGCTTGAGTATGAGTCCTTGGTGGTGGCTAAGCTGTTCCAGAGTTTAGGGAACTCAGAGTCGGTAGTGCTACGTCCTGTTTATGCCTGGGCAAAAAACAGTATTGCGCTAACCAAGTGTGAAAAAAAATGCTTTGGTAAAAACCAAAGTCGACAGGGGCAAATTGGAATAAGTATGGCAATAGTTGTCCATGGGGTTGCGCTTGACTCAACATCTGTAAATGAAGTTCGGCGATACGGATCCGCAGTGGTCTCGTTTCCCGAGATCCCACTTAATGGACCTGGAGTTCTTATAGATGAGCCGATCTCGATGGGAATGGTGCAGGTATCGCCAATAGATTCAGAAATCATGCCTGCAAAACTCCCGGGATCAAAGCTCCAGCTGTCGGTAACGGTTACTGAAACCGGTACTGTTGGCGGAAACTTTGATCGCGCAAATTCTGAAATTGAAGCGCTGAAAGGAGCACTTGGGCCCGCGCTCGAGGCTCAGGTGACTACGCGTTACAAAGATGAATAATGTGCGCGAAATAGGCTCGCTTGTTGAGAGACCTCCCAATGTTGAAGAGACTAGGCTAGGAGAAGCAGGTCCGCGTTCGGTCTAAAGCGACCCATTGCGAAATCTACCAAGCCAGGGCCGACACTCCTCGGAGAAAAGCCCGCAATACCTCTGAGTGCAAGTATGCAGCACAGGCCTGCTCCTAACTGGAATAGACCAGATCTGTAGGTCGCCCAAGTCTGACGTTGCGCGTGCAGCCGGATCTACTTCAGCGTGCCGGCGTACTCCGCATAGGCAACAGACAATTGTTCGATCGGGATACCATTCAAAGCGATCGGTTTTTTTCACCAGATATGGGTGGATTTCTTCAGATGGCGTGACCGTCTTACCTGCAGTGAGCTAATAAAAGGAAATAGTCAAGTGATTTGTAGTTCAAAAAACGTATTTAACAAAAACGTAATTTCACGACTACAAATGATAAAGGCTGCGAAATCAATTCCGAATAGGAGAGGCGCCAAATGGCAAATGTCTTTGACTTCAAGGTTGTCGATTCCAGCAGGAAGATAAGAGAGCAACTGCTGGCGGTTGGGGATGATGTAGCCTACGCGTGGGTAACATCTATTGTCCAGGAATCAACCGATCAATTTGTTAAGAACAATCTTCCGCAAAGTGTAGACCTGTCGAAATATGCGCCATGGCGAATTGATGAAAATATTGTAGAAGCCGGAAACCTGCTAAATAATTCCTTGGAAAGGAATGGTGAGATTCAAGCTTTAGAATCCGACGCTATTAGGACGGCATTGGATATTCAGTTCGCAGAGCAAATACAGCAATATGAATTGGAGCTATTGCAGTTGGAAGTTGCTGCCAACACTAAGCAGGCATCTGGCGATTCAGCTTTAGATCCGAATACTTTAGCAGAACGCAATGATTTGATCTCTAATGCGAGAAGAACAAGACTCAATCATCACTTAACCAAAGGCAGCTCATTAAACTTTGGAGAGAGAGTTGATTATCTCCGTCAGCTTCTAGCAAGCAATATTAAAATGCTTTATGAAAGGCTAAGTGCGATACGTATTGGTGTGGAGTGTTCTTATAAGGTTCAGCTTGGTAAACTTCCTGAGTGGGAGGACTCTGAAACGCTTTCAAAGTTGGTTCTGTGGCTGAGACAGGCAACTACAACCCTTGATGAAGGGCGACGTCAAGAATCGGTGTACGACGTTCATTTTGCATTGGGGGCTGATCAGATTGCAGACGTGACTGCAATAAAAAGTCCTGGAGTTGCAATTATAAGATTTAATTTAGAACCAAAACACTTTATCGGGCTTCGTGAAAATGACGCAATAAGGGTCGTGGCCCTTGGCGTAACAATGAGTTTTTCTGATAGTGCTGAAAATTTTAATGCCGCAATTAGTGCAGATGCTGCCGCTAGAGAACTTTTCAATAGCAGCTTTGCATATGTATCCAAACAAAGAGAATCATTGTCATTGTCCTTTAGGTTGGATTTGCCTAAGCAACGCAGCAATCTTGCTGATATCCCTGGCCCTAACAAATCATGGGATCTGCAGCCTGTTAGATTGAGTGGCGTTCCAGCTTGGTCTCAGCGCTCATTGTTAGAATCGCTCCCATTATATTCTGAATCGCAGTTCGTCAACGCTTCTCCATTGGGCGAATGGGAAATAGAATTGCCAGCGTTGGTTGATTCTCTGAATGGAAAGATTGCGCGAGAAAAAGCCGGAACTGGAATTGCTATTGACATTCCCGCGCTGCAATTTTTTGCTGCGCCAAAAGATATTATATTAGGGATTCGCGTTGCAATAAGGGTGAGTTAAATGGGCTATCTAATTGATCGTGATTTAAATGTGGAAATGGGGGTTTCTAGTGAAAAGCCTGGGCGAGATTACCTTGGGGGCAGAGAAAAACGAGATTATGAAATAAGGTTTAATGAGAAAGTTGCTGCAGATCGTGCGAGAGATCAAGCGCTCGCAGAGCAAAAGCAGCGGGACTATTTACAGCAGGAAGCCAACAGGCAAGAAATCGAAAAAATGTATAGAGAAGCTCAAGAAAAGCTCCAGCTCATAGAGCGCTCATTTGCGTTGGAAAGGGCGCGAGCGACTGCACGGTCGGATGCATCCATTGCTGCAGGGAAAGCTGCGACACAAGTTGGACGAGCCTTCATCGGTGCAGCTCTCATTAAATATGGATTTGATAGAGTGGGAGCGTTGATTATTGGTGGTCCCATAGGTCTTATTGGAGGTATTACGTTTTTATCGCCGTCTGAAATTTCTTGCGGTGAAGGAGAGAAGTGCGTTAAAAAGTAATTCCTAAAATTCCCGCAAAGCAAGACAAGGACTTACAGTTCGCTAGGGAATTTATGCGGCACGCGATCACGCAAAAAACGCAACACGGTACATAACCTCACTACTAGTTGGCCTCGCAGGAGGGCCGCTTCGGGAAGCAGACACTGCAGCGACGAACTTAAGGCGTGACTCCAAGTCATGAGCAATAACCAGCGTCATTTTGATGAACTCAGCAGCTATTTTGACGGCTTTGCAATGGCACCGATACGACGGTATACACGCTCCGTAATGTCTCCCTTGGTATGGCCCAAGAGCAGGCTTGCTTCGCCGACGTCTGTGATTTCCGACGCGGCTTTTGGCCTGATGTCCCGAAACTGAAAGCTGCTGATTCGTGCAGCTAGCAGAGTGTCGCCCATTTCGATCGCTTCGTTCTTGGCCTTTTCCCGCGCTTTATCCCAGCGATCGCGGAGCATTTTTGCAGTCATGCGTTTTCCTCGCGCATTCACAATAAAATAGCTCGAAAGGTGCTGAGCGTTGCGCTCTCCGATTTTCTCGATCAGCGTGCCTAGACTGTTGGCCGACCCGTTGGTGGTCATCTGGATACGTAGCTTTTTGTGAGTTTTGTTCTGCTGCACCTTCAAATACCCCCCTTCAATATCGTCCTTGCGCATGATCAAGACATCTGCCGGTTTTTGTCCGGTACTTACGTCGAGAATCTGCCCTGGCTTGAATGCGCCGAACGCTACGACCGTGCCCATACTTTTCACTACATGGATCCGCCTTGCTGGCAGGCCGCCGGCTATGGCGTCGATTTTCCATTCGAGAACTACGAGCGGATGGCCAACTTCATGCGCCACTGCAAAGGAAAGGTGAGCGTCTCGTACGTTTTCGGCGACTTCGTTTGATCCTCACTGCTCAACCCAAATTGTGAGTTCCATTATGGCCCATACAAGGGCGAGCTGATTTTCGTTGAGCTTGATCAGTAGGTGTGGGAGCAGGTCTGTGGTTGGCATCGTGAATCCTCGGTTGTGAGGTCACCGTAGCACTAGGTTTGATGAAGGGTTTTCTACGGTCGACAGGACGCCGAGAGAGGGGAAAATCAGGAAAGTTTTGTAACGGTTACCAAAAGTTTTGTAACGCATCGAAATCAGGTGACCAAAAAGCCAAGTACCAGAAACAACAAAGCCCTGACTAATCAGGGCTTTGTCGTATGAAGATGGCGGAGGCGATGGGATTCGAACTCATGGACCTGTTACAGTCGACGGTTTTCAAGACCGTTGCCTTAAACCACTCGGCCACACCTCCGTTTGCGTTGCGGGCGCCATAATACCTGAATGAAACACACTGTCAAACTCTCTGCATAGCTTGTTACAGAGCGTCTGTTATGATCTTTGCGACTGAACGTTACAAACCAACAGGAGTGTCGCCATGCGCGAACAGGATTACGCAGTTAATAACAGCTTGCAGGCTGAGCAGCTAGAGGTTAGCCGCGTCCTGCGCAACACATACGGCTTGCTGGCACTGACGCTCGCCTTCAGCGGTGTGATGGCCTACGTTGCCCAGCAGATGCGTGTCGGCTACCCGAACATTTTCGTGGTGCTGATCGGCTTTTATGGCCTTTTCTTCCTCACCAACAAACTCCGTGATTCCGCCTGGGGCCTGGTGTCGGCATTTGCCCTGACCGGTTTCATGGGTTTCCTGCTCGGCCCGATCCTCAACCGTTACCTGGGCATGCAGGGTGGCGCTGAAGTGGTCAGCTCGGCCTTTGCCATGACGGCACTGGTGTTCGGTGGTCTGTCGGCCTACGTGCTGATCTCCCGCAAGGACATGAGCTTCCTCAGTGGCTTCATCACTGCGGGTTTCTTCGTGTTGCTGGGTGCAGTGGTTGCCAGCTTCTTCTTCCAGATCAGCGGTCTGCAACTGGCGATCAGCGCAGGTTTCGTGCTGTTCTCCTCGGTCTGCATTCTGTTCCAGACCAGCGCCATCATTCACGGCGGCGAGCGTAACTACATCATGGCGACCATCAGCCTGTATGTATCGATCTACAACCTGTTCGTCAGCCTGTTGCAGCTGTTCGGCATCATGAGCCGTGATGACTGATTGTCAGCGTTAAGCAAAAAACCCGCTTCGGCGGGTTTTTTTTGTCTGCAGTTCAGGGTTACTCGGTAATGATGATGCTTCCGTCAGCTTGCTGCCGGTAGATGGTATAGGGCAGCAGCAAGGTGTCGAGCGCGCCGGAAATGACCACGTCGATCAGCACAATGGCAGGAGCGCTGTCATGGACCTGTGCATCTCGTCCTTTTTCCAAAGGCGCGTTCAAATAACAGAAGTCGTACGCCACGCCGCTGTAGATACGGGGAACTGCACCGCAGTAACTCTTTTGTTCCTTGAGGCTCTTGGTGGCCACTTCGTCCGCGCGAATAACCGTCTGAACCGTGCCGCAGCCCGCGAGCATCAGTGCCGCCATCAACATGAGCTGAACTTTCATACCGCCAATCCTTAGCTGGAAAACCGCCAATTTACGCCGGTTGGAGCGAAATTTCACTCACGCCATCGGCGGCAGCCGGCGTTTGACCGGGGTTTTCTTGACGATCGCGGTGTTGGTTTCGGCGTGGGTGTTGAGGCGATCGAGCAGGGTGTCCAGTTGTTCCATCGAGCGCACGTGCAGGCGCGCGATGAAGCAGTCGTCGCCGGTCACCTTGTCGCACTCGGTGAACTCGGGAATGGCCATGATCTGCCGTTCGACTTCCTGCAACTGACCCGGCAACGGGCGAACGCGTACGATGGCCTGGAGTTGATAGCCAAAGCATTTCGGGTCGATTTCAACGGTGTAGCCCTTGAGCACGCCACGCTCCTCGAGGCGACGCAGGCGTTCGGCAACGCTGGGCGAGGACAGGCCGCTGAGGTGTGCCAGGGCCTTGAGCGAGCGTCGCGAGTCTTCCATCAACGCCGTGATCAGCACTTGGTCGATGTCATCGGTCATGGCGAAAAACCTCAATTAGGCAATTATTCGAAACTACCTTTATAAAAAAGGCAGATTCCGAGTTTAGCCTGATTTTTGCGCTGGAGAATCGCCTCGGCCGATTGGCATACTTTGCCCACTCACAGAGGAGTCTGGAAATGGACAAAACAATACGTCGCGGCTCGTTCGAAATGACCGCCGCCATGCTGATCTCCGGGACCATCGGCTGGTTTGTGCTGGTGTCCGGGCAACCGGTGCTGGACGTGGTGTTCTGGCGCTGCCTGTTCGGGGCCGGTGCGCTGCTGTTGATTTGCGCGGCATTCGGCTTCCTGCGCCCCGGTATCCTGACCCGCACCACGTTTCTGTTGGCGGTGCTCAGCGGCGTGGCGATCGTCGGCAACTGGGTGTTGTTGTTCGCTTCCTATTCCCGCGCCTCGATTGCCATCGGCACCGCGGTGTACAACGTGCAACCGTTCATGCTGGTGGGCCTGGCCGCGGTCTTCCTCAACGAGAAAATTACGCTGCAGAAGCTGGCATGGCTGGGCGTCTCGTTTCTCGGAATGCTGGCGATCGTCAGTGCACATGGCGGGGAGGGTGAGAGCGGTAACGAGTATCTGATAGGTATCGTTCTGGCTTTGGGTGCTGCGTTTCTCTACGCGATCGCCGCGTTGATCATCAAGCGCCTGACCGGTACGCCGCCGCATCTGATCGCGTTGGTTCAGGTCAGCACCGGTGTGTTGCTGCTCGCGCCATTCGCGCACTTCTCGGCCCTGCCACAGGAGGCAAGCGCCTGGGGCAGCCTGGTCACCCTGGGTATCGTGCACACCGGCGTGATGTACGTGCTGCTGTACGGCGCGATCCAGAAACTGCCGACGGCATTGACCGGTGCACTGTCGTTCATCTATCCGATCGCGGCGATCTTTGTCGACTGGTTTGCCTTCGGCCATCGCCTGGAACCGCTGCAATGGATCGGGGTAGCCGCGATTCTGCTGGCCGCCGCCGGCATGCAGCAGGGCTGGAGCCTGAAGTTTCGGCGGACGGTTACCCCGTAAACCGCTCGGATGTTCCTGCGCGACGCAGTGCATGGGATAGCGCCGATACGAGTCCAGCAACGGACGCAGTACCGGCGCAGCAGCGGTGGCAGAGTGGTGCTCAGGTTCTCGCTCCTCAGAAAATGTAATCAGTGGTCAAAAAGCTCGAACTGCGCCCGCTGATGATCTCGCTGATAAGGTCCTTGTTGGTCTCCTGAAACTTGGTGGCCACCAACGTACGGATCGAAAACACCCGCAACGCATCATGCACCGACAACGTACCCTCGGCGGAATTTTTGCGGCCATTGAATGGGTAGGTGTCCGGGCCGCGCTGGCACTGGGCGTTGAGGTTGATGCGCCCGACCTGGTTGGCGAAGGTGTCCACCAGGCGGCCGACAGCGACCGGATTGGTGCCGAAGATGCTCAATTGCTGGCCGAAGTCCGACTCCAGAACGTAATCGATCACCGTGTCCAGATGACGGTACGGCACGATCGGCACCACCGGGCCGAACTGTTCTTCCTGGTAGACGCGCATTTGTGGCGTCACCGGGTACAGCACCGCCGGGTAGAAGAACGACGCGCGGGCCTCGCCGCCATCAGGGTTCACCACTTTCGCGCCTTTGCCGACGGCATCGGCCACCAGCGCGTGCAGGTAATCGACCTTGCTCGACTCCGGCAGGGGCGTCAGGGCCACGCCGCTGTCCCACGGCATGCCGGGTTTGAGCGAGGCCAGTTTGGCGTTGAATTTCTCGATAAAGGCATCGACCACGTCTTCGTGGACGAAAAGGATTTTCAGCGCGGTGCAGCGCTGGCCGTTGAACGACAGGGAGCCGGTGAGCGCTTCAGTCACGGCATTGTCCAGGTCCACTTCCGGCAGGACGATGCCGGGGTTCTTCGCATCCAGCCCCAGCGCCGCGCGCAGGCGGTGAGGGCGCGGATGCAGTTTCTTCAAGTCACTGGCGGCCTTGTTGGTGCCGATAAACGCAAAGATATCGATCTTGCCGCTGGCCATCAGTGCGCTGACGGTCTCGCGACCGCTGCCGTAGATCACGTTGATAACCCCGGCCGGGAAGCTGTCGCGGAACGCTTCCAGCAGCGGGCGAATCAGCAGTACGCCGAGCTTGGCCGGTTTGAACACCACGGTGTTGCCCATGATCAACGCCGGAATCAACGTGGTGAAGGTTTCGTTCAACGGATAGTTGTAAGGCCCCATGCACAACGCCACGCCCAGCGGTACGCGGCGGATCTGGCCGAGGGTGTCCTGTTCCAGTTCGAAGCGGCTGGAACGGCGGTCGAGTTCTTTCAGGGCATTGATGGTGTCGACGATGTAGTCGCAGGTGCGGTCGAACTCTTTTTCCGAGTCCTTGAGGTTCTTGCCGATTTCCCACATCAGCAGCTTGACGACGGCCTCGCGCTGTTCACGCATGCACCCCAGGAAGGTTTCGACATGCTGGATGCGCTCGGCCACACGCATGGTCGGCCACAGACCCTGGCCGCGATCGTAGGCGCGGACGGCAGCGTCGAGGGCGGTCAGTGCGGTGTCGGCATCCAGCAGCGGCGTGCTGCCGAGGATGACTTGTTCGTCACCCGATGCGGTGCTCAGGTACACCGGGCTGCGCACTGTGGCGAGGGCGCCCGGCCAGGTTTTCAGGACGCCGTCGACCAGGTATTCACGTTGTTCGATCTGGCCGCCCAGGCGGTATTTTTCCGGAATGCTGGCGGCCTCGGGAAACAGGTTGCCAAGCAGATCTGCTGTGCTCATGTCGCTACCCCGTGTGAGTTGGCGAGCCAGGCCCTCTGTGGGAGCGAGCCTGCTCGCGAAGGTCGTGAACGATAACGCGTAAAATCAGGTGCCCGTGGCGTTAATGAGTTTTTCGCGAGCGAGCTCGCTCCTACAGTGAGTCAAACCAGCGGCAATGGGCAGAATAGAGGGGTTGAGGGTCTGGATCTTGTGTCACAAGCGTAGACTGCTTTGCGCGCTTCTTGAAACGCGACTTTTGACCTCAGTCCACACAACGACGGGTGCTGCGGTTAAACTTCGCGTTCTTTCTAAAGGAGTTCACATGAGTCACTACCAGCCGGGCATTCTCGCCACCCCTGTTCCGCCTCACGCCCGCCATATGTTCTTCGCCCTCGAATCCGCTGCCGATCTGCCGGCCGCGCTCGACAAGTTGGTGCAATTGGTGGACGGCACGTCGGCTGTGGTCGGTTTCGGTGAATCCCTGGTCAAGGCCTTCGATGGCAATATCGAAGGGCTGCGGACGTTCCCGGCGATGAGTGGCGTGGGCGTGGATAACCCGTCGACCCAACACGCGCTGTGGTGCTGGTTGCACGGTACCGACCGTGGCGAATTGCTTAATCGCAGCCACGTTTTTGCCGCCGCATTGGCGCCGGCACTGCGCCTGGTGCAGGTGACCGAAGGCTTCCGTCACCGCGACGGCCATGACCTGACCGGCTACGAAGACGGCACCGAGAACCCTCGCGACGAAGCGGCCGCGGCTGCGGCGTTGGTGGGCGAGGGCGCTGAAGGCACGGTTGGCGGCAGCTTCGCCGCAATCCAGCAGTGGCAGCATGATCTCAAGCGTTTCCACGCAATGCCGTCCCACGAAACGGACGACATCATGGGTCGGCGCTTGAGCGACAACGAAGAACTCGATGACGCGCCGATCTCCGCCCACGTCAAACGCACCGCCCAGGAAAGCTTCGCTCCTGAGGCATTCGTGGTCCGCCGTTCGATGCCATGGATCGAAGACGACCGCGCCGGCCTGATGTTCCTGGCATTCGGTTTCTCCCTCGACGCCTTCGAAGTCCAGCTGCGACGTATGAGCGGTCTGGAAGATGGCATCACCGACGGTCTGTACCGTATCAGCCGGCCGATCACCGGCGGCTACTACTGGTGCCCGCCGCTGAAAGACGGCCGCCTGGACCTGCGCGCCTTGCGCATCGGCTGAGCATGACGATGAATGTGGTGCGTTGGGGCATGATCGGTTGCGGCAGCGTTGCCGAGCGCAAGAGCGGGCCGGCCTTTTACAAGGCGCCCGGTTCGGCGCTGGTGGCGGTGATGGGGCGGCGTCTGGAAGCGGTCAGCGATTACGCCGCGCGTCACGGCATCGCCCGGATCTACACCGACGTTGAGGGGTTGATCAACGATCCCGAAGTCGACGCGGTGTACATTGCCACGCCCCCCGACAGTCATCACGCTTACGCCCTGAAGGTGGCCGCCGCGGGCAAGCATTGCTGTGTCGAAAAACCGATGGCGCTGAACGCCGGGCAAAGCCGTGAGATGCAAAAGGCTTTTGCCGATGCCGGGCTGCACCTGTTTGTTTCTTACTACCGGCGTTCGTTGCCGCGCTTCCAGCAGGTGCGGCAGTGGCTGGAGGACGGGCGCATCGGCGAGGTTCGGCACCTGAGCTGGACGTTGACCAAAGCTCCGTCGCCGGCCGATCTTGGCGGTACGGATAACTGGCGCACCGATCCTTCGATTGCCGGCGGCGGTTATTTCGCTGACCTCGCCAGCCATGGCTTCGACCTGTTCCAGTACCTGCTGGGCGATATCGTCGAAGTCTCCGGGTTCACCGCGCGGCAGGCGGGTTTGTATGCCGCCGAGGATGCCGTCAGCGCCAGTTGGCGGTTTGCCGGGGGAGCGCTGGGCATGGGCTGCTGGAACTTCGTGGCGGATCGGCGTGAGGATCGGGTCGAGGTGATCGGCAGCAAAGGCCGGATCAGCTTTTCGGTGTTCGACGAACAGCCGGTAGAGCTTGAGACCGATGAGCGACTCAGCGTGACCATCGAGCATCATGAGCATATCCAGTGGCATCACGTGTTGGGCATGAATGCTCATATTCGTGGCGAAGCCCGGCATCCGGCGCTGGCCGCAGAGGCGCTGAAAACCGATTGGGTCATGGACCAGATCCTCAAGCGCCACTAAACCTGTGGGAGCGAGCCTGCTCGCGAAAGCGGAGTGTCAGTCAACATCATTG
>NZ_JBSVWS010000013.1:0-64068 GCF_054071155.1 Pseudomonas sp. SDO5532_S415
CGGTGTGGGCGGCGGTATCGGCGCTGTCGCCGTTGGGGTTTTTCGCTTGTTTCGACGCGTCGTCGTGAGGTTCCTGCCGGCTCAAACGCGTCGTGGCAGCAGACTTGTTACGGGCAATGGCGACTGGATTATTGATCAAAAGATCGGTCGAACCCGCCGTGCTGATCTGCAATGGAATGGCGGGTGCAGGCTTTAACGGTGCCTTCCGGGCATTCACCGACAATGGCTTGAGCACGCCCGCGTGAGCGCTCAGATCGGAGCGACTCGTCAGCTCCGCCAACCGCAAACCCGCCGCGGCCAGCCAGCGTCGGGCGCGCTCGGACTTCATTTTGCTGAGTACTTTGGCGCTGATGCCGAGCTTCAGGCCTGTAGGACCGGTCAAGCACACCAGCAGGAAACTGATCAGCAACTCTGTACGAACTTCCGCCACGACTTCGGCGATGTACTGCGGCGGCAACAGCTTCAACCAACTGGTGAAGGCGGCCAGATGGATGAACATCAAGGGCTCGTCGCTCAGCACCAGCAATAGATTGGCGATGGACTCGGACGAAGCCGCCAGCAGCGCCTCAAGTTCCGCCTCGGTCAGGTATTCAAGGAGTTTTGCACTGTTGGCCTGCAGGTCGGCGATCAGGGCGTAGAGCTGCTTCACGTCGTCCCACAAACCGTGCAACGCGTGCTCGACACCCCGCCAATCCGCCTGTCGCAGCAGGCCGTAGCGTTCAATGAAGTCAGCCTTGGAAAACCCGTCCCACAGCGGTTGAAACTCGCTCGCCCACTCATCGCGCAGCCAGCCTTCCAGCTCACTGACGACGCCTGCGTAAGAGGCATACAGGGCTTTGACGTGATCGGTGGTGACGTTGGGAAAAAAGGTGATGCGATAACGATTGCCACGCCAGCAATCGGAGATTTCGAGGATGCCGCTGGGGCCGATGGTTTCGTGTATCGGTGCGCCAAACACTGGCCCGTCCGGCCCTTCGGAAATCAGCGGTTCGAGCACGACGGGTGTATTGCCGATGGGTATGAAGCGTGCGGCTTCAAACAGATGCACCAGGGTCAGCGGTCCACTGGCGGGGCACTGGGCGACGGTGGAACTGACGGGCGCGGTGGAATGCTTTGGTGCGCTGAGGCGAACGTCGTTGCCGACCTTGAACACCTGCTCGACATCCAGTGCGCCGCCGGTCCAGAAGCTCTCCGCCCAGGCTTCGTAGTTGTTGAGACAGAGGCGAAAATCACCGAGCAGCGCTTCGACGTCCGGCTGCTCCGGGTTCATCGCGGCGACCACCAGCAAGCCGATGGTGTTGTTCAGGGCCAGCAGCTTGTCAGGATCGAACATGCGCAGTGTTTCGCTCGAATGAAGGAGCGCGAAACTCTGCGGCGGATCAATCAGGAAAGAAGTCGGGAAAGGAGGTGTTTCGTGTAGGGCGATTCGTTAAATCATCGGTACCGCATCGAGAGCGCTCGGATTTTGCCCGTTGCTCTATGCCAACCGCGCTCGCTATGCTGCTGAACCCTTTAATCAGTCACTGAGCCGGCCGCACCCGAGCCGCCTGGGATGTCATTGAAAACGGATCAGATGCGATGAATGCAGCGCTCAATGAGTTCGGCCCGATCAAGGCCGTGATTTTCGATATGGACGGCTTGCTGCTGGACACCGAGGGCATTTACACCGAGGTCACGTCCATCATTGCGGGTCGTTACGGGCGGACATTCGACTGGAGCATCAAGCAGAACATCATCGGTCGTGGCGCCGGGGACCTGGCGCGTTACGTGGTCGAGGCGCTTGATCTGCCGATCAGCGCCGAAGAGTTTCTGGTGATCCGCGAACCGTTGATGCGCGAGCGTTTTGCTACCGCACAGGCGATGCCTGGCGCACAGGAGCTGGTGCGGCATCTGAAGGCCAACAACATTCCCATCGCGGTGGGTACCAGTTCGTCGAGCCAGTCGTTTGGCCAGAAAACCACCTTGCATCGGGACTGGTTCGCGCTGTTCGACACCATCGTCACCGCTGACGATCCGGAAGTCGGCGCGGCCAAACCGGCACCGGATATCTTCCTGACGGCGGCGCGACGCCTGGGTGTCGCGCCACAGGATTGCCTGGTGTTCGAAGATTCGCCGTTTGGTGTCACGGCGGCGAAGGCGGCGGGGATGACGGCGATTGCCATTCCGGATGCAGCAATGGCTGATGAAAAGTACGCGCACGCCGATGGGATTCTTCGTACGCTCAAGGCGTTCAGGCCGAGTGCCTGTGGTCTTCCGGCGCTCGATTGGACCTGACGCAAATCCAATTGTGGGAGCGAGCCTGCTCGCGAATAGGGAGTATCAGTCGACATTGATGTTGGCTGACACACCGCTTTCGCGAGCAGGCTCGCTCCCACAGGGGGTGTGGTTGGCTGACCTTTATCAGGCGCCAAAACCACCATCGATAGTCAGGCTCGCACCGGTGATGTAACCAGCCTCGGGACTGACGAGGTAGGCAACGAAACTGGCGATTTCTTCAACTTTGCCGTAACGCCCGACGGCCATCAGCGGGATCAGACTGTCAGCGAAATCACCTTCGGCCGGGTTCATGTCGGTATCGACCGGACCGGGTTGCACGTTGTTGATGGTGATGCCTTTCGGGCCGAGGTCGCGGGCCAGGCCCTTGGTCAGGCCGACCAGCGCCGACTTGCTCATGGCGTAGGGGCCGCCACCGGCGAAGGGCATGCGGTCGGCGTTGGTGCTGCCGATGTTGATGATTCGACCACCCTCGGTCATATGGCGGGCGGCGGCCTGGGTGGCGATGAATACGCTGCGGACGTTGATGGCCAGGGTCTGGTCGAAATCTTCGAGTTTGAAATCTTCCAGTGGGGCGACGGCGAGCACACCGGCGTTGTTGACCAGGATGTCCAGTCGACCGAAGGTTTCCACCGTCGCGTTCACGGCGTTGCGGATGGCTTCGGCGTCGGCGCTGTCCGCCTTGATGGCCAGGGCTTTGCCGCCGTCGGCGATGATGCTGTTCTGCAGTGCTTCGGCCTTGGCCGTGGAGCTGACGTAGGTAAAGGCAACAGTCGCGCCTTCAGCGGCCAGACGTTTGACGATGGCAGCACCGATGCCGCGGGAGCCGCCTTGAATCAATGCCACTTTGCCGCTGAGGTTCTGAGTAGTCATATCGATCTCCAAAGTCCCGAGGCAGGATGTCCCGGTTGATGGAGCCTAGTATCGATATCCGATTGCACACTGTGTAGACGGTAATTGCGATAGTCTGTGTAAACCAGAAGTTTATAGTGGCGCCTATGGAAACCTTCAGCAGTATCGAATGCTTTGTTCGCAGCGCCGAGGTCGGCAGCTTCGCCGAAGCCGCCCGGCGCTTGAGCCTGACCCCGGCGGCGGTGGGCAAAAGCGTAGCCAAGCTTGAGGCGCGACTGGGGGTGCGGCTGTTCCAGCGCAGCACCCGCAGCCTGACGTTGACGGAGGCCGGCCAGGTGTTTCTCGGCGAAGTCAGTGCCAGTTTGCACACGATCCAGAATGCCGTGGCCAACCTTGCCAGCGCCGAGGGGCGTCCGGCGGGGACGTTGAAAGTCAGCATGGGCACGGTGTTCGGGCGCTTGTACATCGTGCCGCTGCTCGGGGAGTTTTTGCAGCGCTTTCCGGCAATCAACCCGGACTGGCATTTCGATAATCGCCAGGTTGACCTGATCGGCCAGGGCTTCGACGCCGCCATTGGTGGCGGGTTCGAACTGCCCCAAGGCGTGGTAGCGCGCAAACTGACGCCGGCCCATCGTGTGTTGGTGGCTTCGGCCGACTATCTTGCGGCGCGTGAGGCGATCAATGAACCGGACGATCTCAAGCAGCACGAAGGCATCCTGATTCGCTCACCGCAGACGGGCCGCGTGCGTTCCTGGCAGTTGACCAGCCGCAGTCAGCAGCACAGTCCCTTGACTCTGAAAGCGCGGATGACCATGAGCGATTCGGAAGCAGCCTGCGCCACGGCGACCCAGGGCCTGGGCATTGCGCTGGTCAGCATGCCGTTCGCCGTGGGTTATCTGCAGGCGGGGACATTGCAGCGGGTGCTGCCGGACTGGTATGTCGATGACGGCAATATCTCGATCTATTACGCCGAGCACAAACTGCTGCCGGGCAAGACCCGGGCGTTTGTCGACTTCATTATTGAGCAGTTTGCAGAGCAGGGGTTGGCTCAGAGGTTTAGTGCCATCTGAACACGTCTTTGAAACGAGGTGCTCCCATCGCGGGCAAGCCACGCTCCCACAGGGTCAGCGTCGTTCACCGCATCGTGGTACGACGCAAATCCTGTGGGAGCGAGCCTGCTCGCGAAGGGGGCGACTCGGTTTATCGGGCAAACCGCCCCGGCCAGCCAATGATGTTCTTCGGCCGCGACGTCGCATACGTCCGCACCTTGGAAGTGGATAACCCCAACCGCACCAGCGATTCGGCAATGGTCACCGCCGCTGTCACGCCATCCACCACCGGCACGCCGGTGCGCCGGCGGATCTGCTCATCCAGCCCGGCCATGCCGCCGCAACCCAGGCAAATCACTTCGGCCTTGTCCTGGGTCACCGCCAGTTCGGCCTGATGCACGATGGCCTCCAGCGCACGTTGCGGTTCGTGTTCCAGTTCCAGTACCGCCAATCCACTGGCCCGCACTGACGCGCAACGATCCCAAAGCCCGGACAGTTTCAGGCGATCTTCGATCAGCGGCACGGTGCGATCGAGGGTGGTGACCACCGAATAGGCGTGGCCGAGAAACATCGCGGTACTCGCCGCCGCGTCGGTGATGTCCACCACCGGCACGTTGAGCAGTTCCTGCAGACCTTCGCGGCCGTGTTCGCCGTAACCGGCCTGGATCACCGCATCGAAGGGCTGGTCGTAGGACATCACTCGGTCCATGACGGCAATGGCGGCCAGGTAGCTTTCGAAGTTGCCTTCGACGGAGTCGGCACCGAAGTGCGGCGTCAGGCCGACGATTTCCGTGCCGGGGGAAGCAACGGCCTGCGCCGAACGGGCGATGGCCTGGGTGATGGATTCGGTGGTGTTGACGTTAACCACGAGAATTCGCATGGGAAATCCTTATAACGGGGTGGTTCTGCGGCCCGACGCTGCCGGGCCGCGTCGGGATTAGTGGCTGACGTTGTCGACGGCGATAGCTTCACCACTGACGTCGGCGTAGTCAGGTTGGCGTTTGGCGATGATCAGATAGAGCATTCCGGCAATCCCGGCACCGATCAGCCAGGAAAACGGCGACACGCTGTGGAAACCAGGTACCAGCGCCAGGATGATGGCGATCAAGGCGGCGGGAATGAACGCCGCCACGGCGCGCAAATTGACGCCGCGGCTGTAGTAATAAGCCCCGTTCGGGTCTTCGCTGTACAACTGCGGCACGTTGATCCGACCTTTTCTTACAAGCCAGTAGTCGACCATGATCACGCCATACAATGGGCCGAGCAGGGCGCCGAGACCGGAGAGGAAGTACACGATCACCAGCGGGCTGTTGTAGAGGTTCCACGGCAGGATCAGTACGGCAATGGCTGCGCTGATCAGGCCGGCGCGGCGGAACGTCAGGTACTTGGGCGCCAGGTTGCTCAGCACGAAGGCCGGGGCGACGAAGTTGGCCATGATGTTGACCGCCACGGTGACGATCAGGAATGCCAGGCAACCGAGGACCAGGAAGAAGGTGTTGGGGATCGAGGCGATGATTTCGGTAGGACTTTCAATAATGTGGCCATTGATCTGAAATTGCGCACCGCAGAGCAGGACGGTAATGGCGGCAAACACCAGAATGTTCACCGGCAGGCCCCAGAAATTTCCGATCTTGATGGTCTTGCGGCACGGCGAAGAGCGGGCGAAGTCGCAGAAATTGAGGATCAGGGTGCCGTAGATCGCCAGCCACAGTGCGCCGCCGGCAAAGATATTGCGCCACATCTCAGCGCCGGTCAGCGGTTCGCGGATCGACCAGGCGATGGTCGCGTTGGCCTGGAAGTACATCCACCCGGCGAGGGCGGCGACGGTCAGCAGAATCACCGGTCCGGCAAACGCCTCGTAACGCCGCACCATTTCCATGCCATAGGCGAGGATCGCCAGTTGCACGAACCAGATCGCGACGAAACACACCCAGCCCAGGGTCGACAAACCGAGGATCGAGTCATGGTCATAGTCGGCGAATCCGGGATGGATGGCGGTCAGCAAGACACGAAACACCACCGAGGCCAGGTACGTCTGAATGCCGAACCAGGCGATGGCGATAACGGCGCGGATCAATGCAGGAATTTGTGCACCGTGGATGCCGAAACTGATCCGGCTGATGACCGGAAACGGCACACCGGTCTTTTGTCCCATGTACCCGGACAGATTCATGAAGCAATACACCAGCGCCGCGCCGATCCCCAGCGACAGCAGAATCTGCCAGCCGCCCAGGCCCAGGGCATACAGGCCGATGGCGAACGAGTAATTGGCAATGTTGTGAACGTCGTTGGTCCACAGGGCGAAGATGCTGTATTTGCCCCAGCGTCGACCTTCAGC
Organism: Pseudomonas sp. SDO5532_S415; assembly: GCF_054071155.1. Classification (NCBI taxonomy): domain Bacteria; kingdom Pseudomonadati; phylum Pseudomonadota; class Gammaproteobacteria; order Pseudomonadales; family Pseudomonadaceae; genus Pseudomonas; species Pseudomonas sp. SDO5532_S415. The sequence continues at coordinate 6,514 of NZ_JBSVWS010000013.1, forward strand.
CTTGGTCGGTGCCAGGTCGTTGTTATGCAGACGGGGGCTGAGTGCCACGGGGCATTGCAGGGTGTGATCACCGGTGGTTTGAGTGGAAGGGGAGGAGGGCAGATCCAGCGCAATATTGTTGTTGGAGAGGCTTGTACGCATTCCGGCAGGCTCCTGATGCTCGACCCGCGATGACTGTGCATGAGCGTTGGCTCGACAAATCTTCGTCGCGGGTGGCGAATATCATTGGTTACGGGGCATCTGCAGCCTGTACGGGATAGGGCGCTTCAGGCTTGCGGATCTAAAGTGTTTTTATGTTTTGAGGTGATTGTATACAAAACATGTATGCACTTAAGCCAGATCTGTGCCAGTCCTGAATCTATGAATGTCGTTGCTCATTTCGTTTTGTTATCAACGGGCGCTAAAGCGCTGAAAAACGGGCGATATAAGCTGACCGATTGCGCAGGTATTTATTTTTGCGGGTGGATTTTCAGGCGCGCGAAGCAACGCAAGTCAGGCGAGGAAATGTAACTTTTGGGTGCGCAGAAACAAAAAGTGCACACATAAATGGCACTGATGGTGACATTCGTGTGTACACATTTCTTGGGCAGAAAAATCAAACGGTGGGAGCGAGCCTGCTCGCGAAGGCGTTATGTCAGGCGACACCAATGTTGGATGTACCGCCCCCTTCGCGAGCAGGCTCGCTCCCACATTGGATATCACTAGGTTCCGGATCAGGCCTTGGACTTGCTGATGATATTCCCTGCATGCAGTCCGCATTCTTTCTGCGTCGCTTCTTCCCACCACCAACGCCCTTCACGCTCGTGCTGGTTCGGCAATACCGGGCGGGTGCAGGGTTCGCAACCGATACTGATGAAACCGCGCTCATGCAGGCTGTTGTACGGCAGCTCCAGCATGCGGATGTAACCCCAGATCTCTTCGCTGGTCATTTGCGCCAGGGGGTTGAATTTGTACAGGGTGCGCTCCGGGGTGGAGAACGCGGTGTCGATTTCCATCACCGCGACAGCGCTGCGGGTGCCGGGGCTCTGGTCACGGCGTTGGCCGGTGGCCCAGGCTTTCACGCCGGACAGCTTGCGGCGCAGCGGCTCGATCTTGCGGATGCCGCAGCATTCGCCATGGCCGTCCTTATAGAAACTGAACAGGCCCTTTTCCTTCACGAACGGTTCGAGCTTGGTGTAGTCCGGCGACACCAGTTCGATGTCGATCTTGTAGTGCTCGCGCACCTGATCGATGAAGCGGTAGGTCTCGGGGTGCAGGCGACCGGTGTCGAGGCTGAACACCTTGACGTTCTTGTTCAGCTTCCAGGCCATGTCCACCAGCACCACGTCTTCGGCGCCGCTGAAAGATATCCACAGGTCATCGCCGAACTCGGCGAACGCGAGTTTCAGGATGTCCTGGGCGGATTTATTGGCATAGGTCGTGGCGAGTTCCACGACGTCGAACGTTGGGCTCATCAGGGCGGCTTCCTACAGGTCGGTGGCGCTGGGCGCTCTATATGGGGTCGATGGTAACAAAAAGCTGCGCCGGCCGGGGCGTCCTCTGCGTTGCGCGGTGGGGGTGGAGCCGCTAGAGTTCGGGCTCGCTCGACTCAATAAACAATACCAATGGGAGTGTCTTGTGGAAATTGCCTGTCTGGATCTTGAAGGTGTGCTGGTCCCGGAAATCTGGATCGCGTTTGCCGAAAAAACCGGGATCGAATCCCTCCGGGCCACTACCCGGGACATTCCCGACTACGACGTGTTGATGAAGCAGCGCCTGCGGATTCTCGACGAACACGGGCTGAAACTCGCCGATATCCAGGAAGTGATCGCTACGCTCAAACCGCTGGACGGCGCCATCGAGTTCGTCGATTGGCTGCGCGAGCGGTTCCAGGTGGTGATTCTGTCGGACACCTTCTACGAGTTTTCCCAGCCGCTGATGCGTCAACTGGGCTTCCCGACCTTGCTGTGCCATCGCCTGATTACCGACGATACGGGGCGAGTCACTGGCTATCAGTTGCGTCAGAAAGATCCCAAGCGGCAGTCGGTATTGGCATTCAAGAGCCTGTACTACCGAGTGATTGCGGCGGGGGATTCCTATAACGACACCACGATGCTGGGTGAGGCGGATGCGGGGATTCTGTTTCACGCGCCGGACAACGTGATTCGCGAGTTCCCGCAGTTCCCGGCGGTGCATACGTTTGAAGAGCTGAAGCAGGCGTTCATCCAGGCGTCGAACCGTACCTTGAGTCTGTAGTCGTCCCTGTAGGAGCGAGCTTGCTCGCGATGGTCGTCAACGATTACGCGGGATGCCTGACACTCCGCAGCGTTCCCGGATTCATCGCGAGCAAGCTCGCTCCTACAGGTTTTGCAGGGTATCGAGCAGTACCTTCACCTTGGTAATCGACTCCTGATACTCCGCCTGCCACTCGGAATCGGCGACGATCCCGCCGCCACCCCAGCAACACACCTGCCCATCCTTGACCAGCAAGCTGCGAATGGCGATGGAGCTGTCCATCTCGCCGCGTACGTCCAGGTACAGCAGTGAGCCGCAATACAACCCCCGGCGGGTCGGCTCCAGTTCGTCGATGATCTGCATCGCGCGAATCTTCGGTGCACCGGTAATCGAGCCGCCGGGGAAGCTGCCGGCGATCAGGTCCAGTGCGTCCCGGTCATCCGCCAGTTCGCCGGTCACGCTGCTCACCAGATGATGCACATTGGGGTAGCTTTCCAGGCTGAACAGTTCCGGGACCCGCACCGACCCGGTGCGGCAGGTGCGGCCGAGGTCGTTGCGCAGCAGGTCGACGATCATCAGGTTTTCCGCGCGATCCTTGGGGCTGGCCAGCAGTTCGGCGGCATTGGCCGCATCTTCGGCCGGGGTCAGGCCGCGAGGGCGCGTGCCTTTGATCGGCCGGGTTTCCACATGGCGTTCGCTGACTTTGACAAATCGCTCAGGTGACAGGCTCAGCACCGCGCCACCGTCGGGCAAGCGCTGGAAGCCGGAAAACGGCGTCGGGCACGCCAGCCGCAGCGCGCAATACGCCGCCCATGGGTCACCCTGGCAGGGCGCGCGGAAACGCTGGGCGAAGTTGACCTGATAGCAGTCACCGGCCTGGATATATAGCTGAATGCGCTCGATGGCTTGCCGATACTGATCAACGCTCAGGTCGGGCTTCATGGGCGCTTGCAGTGTGAACGACTCGACCGCTTCAGCGGCGGGCTGGCTGAACAGCTGGATCAGGCGTTGACGCTCGCTGTCGGCCAGCGTCGGGTGAAACACCAGTTGACTGGTGGCCTGGTGGTGATCGCTGATCAGCGCCCAGTCGTACAGACCAAAACGCGCGTCCGGCAATTGCAGGTCGTCCTGCGCCTGGTGTGGCAGATTCTCCAGGTGGCGGCCGAAGTCGTAGCTCAGGTAGCCGATCAAGCCGCCCGCGAACGGCAACTCATAGGGTGCCGGCAACGATGCTTCACCCAATCGAGTCAGGTTATCGCGCAGGCGTTGCAGGAAACTGCCGCCACGTTCGTCAGGCGCCACCGTCAGTTGTTCCAGCGGCCAGGCGCTGAGCAGGTCAAACCGGCCACGCTCGGCGCTGGGGCGGCCACTGTCGAGCAGTACGGCACCGGGGGCATGACGGATGGCCGCGAAATAGTCGGCGGGGTTGGCGCGATAGGGCAGGGGGTGTACGGAACAGGTCAGCATGGGCGGGTTGGATCGGCCATCGAGGCGGGGTGGCGATTGTAGTCCCCTCGGGGAATTGCTCCTAGAGGGGATGTCGGGGATTGGCATTTTGCGATCCTGCGTGAAACCTGTGGCGAGGGAGCTTGCTCCCGTTGGGCTGCGCAGCAGCCCCCAGGGTTCTTCAGTCCCGCCGAGTAGTCTGGGTTTGCGACTGCTTCGCAGCCGAGCGGGAGCAAGCTCCCTCGCCACAAAAAGCAGTGGCACCCCTCAAAAAGTAGGGGTCAACCCTCAACCGGAGGAATATGCCCGAACATCTCCTGCACAAACGCCATGCGCTCTTCGACGGTTTCGGTCACGCCGCGAGCTTTGAGCTCTTCCAGTCGCGCCTCGACCGCATGGGTGCGCAAGGTCAGGCCGCAATCATTGGCAATCTGGATGTTCAAGCCCGGTCGGGCGTTGAGCTCGAGGATCAGCGGGCCTTTTTCCTGGTCGAGCACCATGTCGACACCGATGTAACCCAGGCCACACAGCTCGTAGCAGCCAGCTGCCAGTTTCATGAAACCGTCCCAGTAGGGCAGTTGCACGCCATCCACCGCGTTGGTGGTGTCCGGGTGTTTGGTGATGATGTTGTTCAGCCAGGTGCCGCGCAGGGTCAGGCCGGTGGCAAGGTCGACACCGACGCCGATCGCGCCCTGGTGCAGGTTGGCCTTGCCGCCGGACTGGCGGGTCGGCAGGCGCAGCATGGCCATGACCGGGTAGCCCATCAGCACGATGATGCGGATATCGGGCACGCCTTCGTAGCTGATGCTTTTGAAGATCTGGTCTGGAATCACCCGATACTCGATCAGCGCCCGGTCGCGGTGCCCGCCGAGGGAATACAGCCCGGTGAGGATGCTGGAAATCTGATGTTCGATTTCCTCGTGACTGATGATTTTGCCGGACACCGTGCGATAGCGCCCCTCGAAGCGGTCGGCGATCACCAGGATGCCGTCGCCGCCCGCGCCCTGGGCCGGTTTGATCACGAAGTCGCTGCGCTCGCCGATGATCTCGTCGAGCTTGTCGATTTCCTTCTCGGTGGAGATCACCCCGTAGAGTTCCGGCACATGGATGCCGGCGGCGATGGCGCGTTCCTTGGTGATGATCTTGTCATCGACAATCGGGTACAGGCTGCGCTTGTTGTACTTGAGCACATAGTCTGCGTTGCGCCGATTGATCCCCATGATGCCCCGCGCTTCCAGGGCCTTCCAGGTCTTCCAGAAACCGAACATCAGGCATCAGCCTTTTTCAGGAAGGCCTTGAAACGCACCAGTTCGGTCAGGCGGTAGCCGCGATAGCGACCCATCGCCAGCATGAAGGCCACCAGGATCAGCAGGATCGCCGGGAAGGTGAACACGAAATACACCAGTTCCGGCACGCTCATGATCAGGTGTGACAGGGTGGCGGCGAACAGGGTGCCGATCGCCACTTTCATGGCATGGCTGGCGCCACGTTCTTCCCAGGTGATCGACAAGCGTTCGATGGTCATGGTCAGAATCACCATCGGGAACAGCGCCACCGACAGCCCGCGCTCCAGGCCGAGTTTGTGGCTGAAAAGGCTGATGGCCGCGATCAACACCACCACGAAGGTCAGCACCACCGACAGCCTCGGCAGCATTTGCAGTTTCAGGTGTTCCAGGTAGGAGCGCAGCGACAGCCCCAGGGCCGTGATGATCGTGAACAGCACGATGCCGAAGCCGAGCTGGGTTTCGCGAAAGGCCAGGGCGATCAGTACCGGGGTGAAGGTGCCGAGGGTCTGCAGGCCGATCAGGTTGCGCAGGATCAGGATCACGAGCACGCCGATCGGGATCATCACCATGATCATGAACGTTTGCTGGGTTTGCAGCGGCAAGCCGTACAGCGAGTATTCGAGGAAGTTGGCGTCGGTGTTTTCGTCGGTCAGCTTGGCCAGGCGAATGGCGTTCATTTCGCTGTTGTTCATGCTGAAGGTGACGGTGGCTTTCTTGCCGCCATCGACGGTGATCAGGTTTTCATCGCCGGTCCACCACAGCAGGCGGTCGGTCGGCAGGCCCTGTTCGCCGGTTTCCGGGTTGAAGTACAGCCAGTCGGTGCCGTTGAAGCTGCGCAGCCAGAGTTCCGGGGTTTGCGGTTGATCGGCCACCAGGCGAATGGTGTGGACCTTTTCCACCGGCACATGGGCGATGGACAGCACCAGTTCAACGATCCTGGCCTTTTGCGCGGTGGACGGATCGCCTGCCAGCAGCAGCTTCACGTTGTCGTCGTTGACATTGTTGACACGCTTGATCGCTTCGCCGACGAAGGTTTCGACGTCGGCCGAGTGTTGGCGGATCGGCGCGAGCAGGGCTTCGGCGGCGATTTTTTCCGGGCCCTCGATGGCGATGCTGTCGCGGAAAGTCGGCCCTTTGATCTTGGTTTTTTCGGCGCTGTAGCGCTTGGTCAGCACCAGGCGGTAATACAGGGTCTGGTTGCCTTTGGCACGACGTGCCGACCAGGTGACCTTGCGGTTGCCGTCGACGCGGTTGACCGCCACCCCATAGTTATTGGAGATGAAGCTTTCGTTGAGGCTGACGTAGTCGCGGCTCAACGGCGGCACGAACATCTGGATCTTGACCGGGTCCTTGGCACTGGCGACGAACTCGACCTTGGCGTCGATGTTCCACAAGTCGTCGGTGGCGTCTTCGGTCACGGGAATGCCCAGCACGAAGATCTGATAGGCCGTGACTGAAATGCCCAGCACCACCAGGATGGCGATCAGCATTTTCAGATGAAGGGTAAGAGAGCGCATTGGAATTACTCTGCGGTATGAGCGTCGGTGGCGCAGGCGGGTTTGCCGGCAGCGTATTTAAGACTGGGGTCGACCAGTGCATCGAAGCGTTTGAGCGCTTCGGAGCCGATCAAAAGCGGGTATTGGAACGCGCTGCGGTCGGTCAGGTTCACTTCGATGCTGCGTAAGGCCGAGCCCATGCAGATATCCAGTTCGATCACCGGACGGGCGGTGTACTTCTTGCCTTCTTCCGGATCGTAGTCACCGGCGCGGCGCTTGATCTTGCTGACGCGGGCCAGCGGTCGTTCGATCGGGTGCGAATGGGCGGCGTCGATGGCCAGATAGAAGCGTACCCAGGATTCGCCATTGCGTTTGAAACGCTTGATGTCGCGGGCACTCAGGGAAGCGGTTTTCGCCCCGGTATCGAGTTTGGCGGCGACTTCAAGGTCGATGCCGCCCAGCGACGCGTACTCATTGAGGCCATACACAGTCTTTTCCCCCGCCACTGCAAAACCGGGCAGGCAAAGAAAATAAAGGAATGTGGAGAAGGGCTTGAGTCTCATAAATCCTGGTGCGCAGCGGTCCGTATTTCGATTCAAGACCCTGGCATTGCTGCGCAAGCTCCTCGTATGCCTATCAGCTATTTATGACAGACAGTGCAGATGTGACAAACAAATGCGGGCGGCATTCTAGCACGGTGGCTTGATGGCGCCAGCGCTGGCGGGCGGCTATAACCAGAGCTGCTGCATCTTGTTGGTGCAAGCGGTTATTAGACGATTGTCGACAATATCGATTTATCCTTTGACTGTGGACGCTGATTTCGCTAGTTTTTGCGGCATTGGTTTTGAAGGTGTCGACAATATGCTGGAGCAACTCGATCCGCCGCTTAGCGTCCAGGACGATTCGGAAACACTCTCCGAGAACGTCTTCCGGCGCATTCAGGCGGCTATCGTCAAGGGCGAGATCGCTCCTGGCAGCAAAATTTCCGAGCCGGAGCTGGCCCGTACCTATGGCATCAGCCGCGGTCCGCTGCGCGAGGCCATCCACCGCCTGGAGGGGCAGCGCCTGCTAGTGCGCGTACCGCACGTCGGGGCACGGGTGGTGTCGCTCAATCACGCGGAGCTGCTGGAGCTCTACGAAATCCGCGAATCCCTTGAAGGCATGGCCTGTCGTCTGGCGGCCGAACGCATGAGTGTCGAAGAAATCGACGAACTGCGGCGCGTCCTCGAAACCCACGAGCGCGATGAAGCGTTCCAGGCTGGCCGAGGCTATTACCAGCAGGAAGGCGATTTCGACTTCCACTACCGAATCATCCAGGGCAGCGGTAACCGCACCCTGACGCAAATGCTCTGCGGCGAGCTCTATCAATTGGTGCGCATGTATCGCATCCAGTTTTCCACCACGCCCAATCGCCCGCACCAGGCCTTTGCCGAGCACCACCGAATTCTCGATGCCATCGCCGACCGTGACGGTGAACTGGCCGAGTTGTTGATGCGCCGTCACATCGGCGCTTCCAAACGCAACATCGCCCGTCACTACCAGGACGGCGCCAATCCGACAGCCAAACGAGGTGAGTCATGAGTTCCAACAAGAGCACTCCAGGCCAGCGTTTCCGCGATGCGGTCGCCAGCGAGCATCCATTGCAAGTGGTCGGCGCGATCAACGCCAACCATGCGCTGCTGGCCAAGCGTGCCGGTTTCAAGGCGATTTACCTGTCCGGCGGCGGCGTCGCTGCCGGCTCCCTCGGTGTGCCGGACCTGGGCATTACCGGTCTGGATGACGTGTTGACCGATGTGCGCCGCATCACCGACGTCTGCGATCTGCCACTGCTGGTGGACGTGGACACCGGTTTCGGTTCCTCGGCGTTCAACGTCGCCCGTACCGTCAAGTCGATGATCAAGTTCGGCGCGGCAGCGATTCACATCGAAGACCAGGTCGGCGCCAAGCGCTGCGGTCACCGTCCTAATAAAGAAATCGTTTCGCAGCAGGAAATGGTCGATCGCATCAAAGCGGCCGTCGATGCCCGTACCGATGACAGCTTCGTGATCATGGCTCGCACCGACGCCTTGGCCGTGGAAGGCCTGGAGTCCGCTCTGGATCGCGCGGCGGCGTGCATCGAGGCTGGTGCCGACATGGTATTCCCGGAAGCCATCACCGAACTGGAAATGTACAAACTGTTCGCCAGCCGCGTGAAAGCACCGATCCTGGCCAACATCACCGAATTCGGCGCGACGCCGCTGTACACCACCGAGCAACTCGCCGCTGCCGACGTGTCGCTGGTGCTGTACCCGCTGTCGGCCTTCCGCGCCATGAACAAGGCGGCGGAAAACGTCTACACCGCGATCCGCCGCGACGGCACGCAGCAGAACGTCATCGACACCATGCAGACGCGCATGGAGCTTTACGATCGCATCGACTACCACACCTTCGAGCAGAAGCTCGATGCGTTGTTTGCCGCGAAGAAGTAATGAACACCCTGTACCTGTAGGAGCGAGCTCGCTCGCGATGGACCTCAACGATAACGCTGTGTCCCTGATGCACAGCGGTGTGCCGTCCACCTTCGCGAGCAAGCTCGCTCCTACAGAAGAGATTGGTTTCCCTAACAAATTCAAAAATTGGAGACAGCAATGGCCGAAGCAAAAGTACTCAGTGGCGCCGGGCTCCGTGGCCAGGTTGCCGGGCAAACCGCACTGTCCACCGTGGGCCAGTCGGGCGCAGGGCTGACCTATCGCGGCTACGACGTTCGCGAACTGGCGGCTGACGCTCAATTCGAAGAAGTCGCTTACCTGCTGCTGTACGGCGAACTGCCGAGCAAAACCCAACTGGCGGCCTACATCAGCAAGCTGAGCAAGCTGCGCGACCTGCCGCAAGCCTTGAAGGAAGTGCTGGAACGCATCCCTGCCGACGCCCATCCGATGGACGTGATGCGCACCGGTTGCTCGTTCCTGGGCAACCTCGAGCCGGAGAAAGACTTCTCCGAGCAACACGACAAGACCGACCGCCTGTTGGCCGCGTTCCCGGCGATCATGACCTACTGGTATCGCTTCAGCCATGAAGGCCAGCGCATCGATTGCGTGAGCGACGAGGCATCCATCGGCGGTCACTTCCTGCACCTGCTGCACGGCAAGAAACCGAGCGAATTGCACGTCAAGGTGATGAACGTTTCGCTGATCCTCTACGCGGAGCACGAGTTCAACGCCTCGACCTTCACCGCGCGGGTCTGCGCTTCGACGTTGTCCGACCTGTTCTCCTGCGTCACCGCGGCCATCGGTTCGTTGCGCGGTCCGCTGCACGGCGGCGCCAACGAAGCGGCGATGGAAATGATCGAGCGTTTCGCGTCGCCGGAAGAGGCGATCAAGGGCACCCTCGGCATGCTCGAGCGCAAGGACAAGATCATGGGCTTCGGCCACGCGATCTATAAGGACAATGATCCGCGTAACGAAGTGATCAAGGGCTGGTCGAAAAAACTCGCTGACGAAGTGGGCGACAAGGTGTTGTTCCCGGTCTCCGAAGCCATCGACAAGACCATGTGGGAGCAGAAGAAACTGTTCCCGAATGCCGACTTCTACCATGCCTCGGCGTACCACTTCATGGGCATCCCGACCAAGTTGTTCACACCGATTTTCGTCTGCTCGCGCCTGACCGGCTGGGCTGCCCATGTGTACGAACAACGCGCCAACAACCGCATCATCCGCCCGAGCGCCGAGTACGTCGGCGTCGAACAGCGCAAGTTCGTGCCAATCGAACAACGCTGAATGGTGGGGGCCGAGCACTGATCCAGAGGTTCACCGAAAACCCTGTGGGAGCTGGCTTGCCAGCGATGACTGAGTCACATCCAACACTGATGGTGACAGACCCACCGCTATCGCTGGCAAGCCAGCTCCCACAGGGTTCAGTGTGAATTTCAAGGTCGGTACCAGGCCCCACCCTTTGTAACTACCGTGACCGAGTCCTGACCGATGAACACAGAATTCCGTAAACCGCTGCCCGGCAGCCATCTGGATTACTACGACGTCCGCGCGGCGGTCGAGGCCATCCAGCCCGGCGCCTACGACACCCTGCCGTACACCTCCCGCGTGCTGGCGGAAAACCTTGTGCGTCGCTGCGACCCGGCCACGCTCACCGAATCCCTGAAGCAATTCATCGAACGCAAGCGCGACCTCGATTTCCCATGGTTCCCGGCCCGCGTGGTGTGCCACGACATCCTCGGCCAGACCGCACTGGTGGACCTCGCCGGCCTGCGTGACGCCATCGCCTTGCAAGGCGGTGACCCGGCGCAAGTGAACCCGGTGGTGCCGACGCAACTGATCGTCGACCACTCCCTGGCCGTCGAGCGTGGCGGCTTCGATCCCGAGGCGTTCGAGAAGAACCGCGCCATCGAAGACCGTCGCAACGAAGACCGTTTCCACTTCATCAACTGGACCAAGAAGGCGTTCAAGAACGTCGACGTGATCCCGCCGGGCAATGGCATCATGCACCAGATCAACCTGGAGAAAATGTCTCCGGTGATTCAAGTGCGCGACGGCGTTGCATTCCCCGACACCTGCGTCGGCACAGACAGCCACACCCCGCACGTCGATGCGCTGGGCGTAATCGCCATTGGCGTCGGTGGCCTGGAAGCCGAGAGCGTGATGCTGGGCCGCGCGTCGTGGATGCGTCTGCCGGAAAGCGTTGGTGTCGAACTGACGGGCAAGCTGCAGCCGGGCATCACCGCCACTGACATGGTGCTGGCGCTGACCGAATTCCTGCGCAAGCAAAAAGTGGTCGGTGCATGGCTGGAATTCTTCGGTGAAGGCGCATCGGCCCTGACCCTGGGCGACCGCGCCACCATTTCCAACATGGCCCCGGAGTACGGCGCCACGGCGGCGATGTTCTACATCGACCAGCAGACCATCGACTACCTCAAGCTGACCGGTCGTGAAGACGAGCAGGTGCAGTTGGTCGAGAACTACGCCAAGCAGGTCGGCCTCTGGGCCGACAGCTTGAAGGGCGCGCAGTACGAGCGCGGCCTGACCTTCGACCTGTCTTCGGTGGTGCGCAACATGGCCGGCCCGAGCAACCCGCACGCCCGTGTGGCGGTTTCGGATCTGGCGGCCAAAGGCATCTCCGGCCAGTGGGAAGACGTACCCGGTCAAATGCCGGATGGCGCGGTGATCATCGCGGCCATCACCAGCTGCACCAACACCAGCAACCCGCGCAACGTGATCGCTGCCGGCCTGCTGGCGCGCAACGCCAACAAGCTCGGCCTGACCCGCAAGCCATGGGTCAAATCGTCTCTGGCGCCGGGTTCGAAAACCGTGGCCCTGTACCTGGACGAAGCCGGCCTGACCGATGAACTGGAGCAGCTCGGCTTCGGCGTCGTGGCCTTTGCCTGCACCACCTGCAACGGCATGTCCGGCGCGCTGGATCCGGTGATCCAGCAAGAGATCATCGACCGCGACCTGTACGCCACTGCCGTACTGTCCGGCAACCGCAACTTCGACGGCCGGATTCACCCGTACGCCAAGCAAGCGTTCCTCGCCTCGCCACCGCTGGTGGTCGCTTATGCCATCGCCGGCACCATCCGTTTCGACATCGAAAAAGACGTGCTGGGCGTGGTCGATGGCAAGGAAATCCGCCTGAAAGACATCTGGCCAAGCGACGAAGAAATCGACGCCGTGGTGAAAGCGTCGGTCAAACCGGAGCAGTTCCGTCAGGTCTATATCCCGATGTTCGCCATTCACGAAGACACCGGCCCGAAAGTCGCGCCGCTGTACGACTGGCGCGAGATGAGCACTTACATTCGCCGTCCGCCGTACTGGGAAGGTGCGCTGGCCGGGGCACGTCCGCTCAAGGGCATGCGCCCGCTGGCGGTGTTGCCGGACAACATCACCACCGATCACCTCTCGCCGTCCAACGCCATCATGCTGGACAGCGCCGCCGGCGAGTACCTGGCGAAAATGGGCTTGCCGGAAGAGGACTTCAACTCCTACGCGACTCACCGGGGTGACCACCTCACCGCACAACGCGCGACCTTTGCCAACCCGAAACTGTTCAACGAAATGGTCCAGGAAAACGGCAAGGTCAAGCAGGGTTCGCTGGCGCGCGTGGAGCCGGAAGGCCAGGTCATGCGCATGTGGGAAGCCATCGAAACCTACATGGACCGCAAGCAGCCGCTGATCATCATCGCCGGCGCCGACTACGGTCAGGGTTCGTCCCGCGACTGGGCGGCCAAGGGCGTGCGACTGGCGGGTGTGGAAGCGATTGCCGCTGAAGGTTTCGAGCGCATTCACCGCACCAACCTGGTGGGCATGGGCGTGTTGCCGCTGGAGTTCAAGCCGGGTACCAACCGCCACACCCTGGCCATCGACGGCAGCGAAACCTACGACGTGATCGGCGATCGCACGCCGCGCGCCGAGCTGACGCTGGTGATCCATCGCAAGAACGGCGAGCGTATCGAGGTGCCGGTGACTTGCCGCCTCGACACCGCCGAAGAAGTGTCGATCTACGAGGCGGGCGGCGTGTTGCAACGCTTCGCCCAGGACTTCCTCGAAGAGTCGGCGGTTGCCGTCTAACACTGGCTGTACGGGCACGGGACTTTGGGTCCCGTGTCTGTTTTTGAAGGAGCACTCATGTCTCACGCAGCTCATTTTGCCAAGCAGATCAAGATTCCCGCCACCTATATGCGCGGCGGCACCAGTAAAGGCGTGTTCTTCAGCCTCAAGGACCTGCCCGAGGCGGCACAGGTTCCAGGCCCGGCCCGCGATGCGTTGTTGTTGCGCGTCATTGGCAGCCCAGACCCCTACGACAAGCAAATCGACGGCATGGGCGGCGCGACCTCCAGCACCAGCAAAACCGTGATCCTGTCGAAAAGCACCAAGGCCGATCACGACGTCGATTACCTGTTCGGTCAGGTGTCCATCGACAAGCCTTTCGTCGACTGGAGCGGTAACTGCGGCAACCTCTCGGCGGCGGTCGGTTCGTTCGCCGTCAGCAATGGCCTGGTGGATGCCAGTCGCATTCCGCAAAACGGCGTTGCCGTGGTCCGTGTATGGCAGGCCAATATCGGCAAGACCATCATCGCCCACGTGCCGATCACCAACGGTGAAGTGCAGGAAACCGGCGACTTCGAGCTCGACGGTGTGACCTTCCCGGCTGCCGAAGTACAACTCGAATTCCTCGACCCGGCAGCGGAAGAAGAGGGTGGCGGTGGTTCGATGTTCCCCACCGGCAACCTGATCGATGAGCTGGAAGTGCCGGGCGTCGGCACGCTCAAAGTCACCATGATCAACGCCGGCATCCCAACCATTTTCGTCAATGCCCAAGACATCGGTTACACCGGCACCGAATTGCAGGGCGCGATCAACGGCGACCCGAAAGCGTTGTTGATGTTCGAAACCATCCGCGCTTACGGCGCACTGCGCATGGGCCTGATTTCGAACATTGACGAAGCGGCCAAGCGGCAGCACACGCCGAAGGTGGCGTTTGTCGCCAAGCCTGCGGACTACGTGGCGTCCAGCGGCAAGGCGATTGCCGCCGGTGATGTCGACCTGCTGGTACGCGCGTTGTCCATGGGCAAGCTGCACCACGCGATGATGGGCACCGCAGCGGTGGCGATCGGTACGGCGGGGGCGATTTCCGGTACTTTGGTCAACCTCGCGGCGGGCGGTGTCGAACGCAATGCCGTGCGTTTCGGTCACCCGTCGGGCACCTTGCGCGTCGGCGCCGAAGCCAGCCAGGTCGACGGCGAATGGACCGTGAACAAAGCCATCATGAGCCGCAGTGCGCGGGTGTTGATGGAAGGCTACGTCCGCGTGCCGGGTGATTCTTTCTGATCGAGTACTGAACCCTTGTGGGAGCGAGCCTGCTCGCGAAGACGGGGTGACATTCAACATGGATGTCGACTGATACGCCGCTTTCGCGAGCAGGCTCGCTCCCACAACTGATCGCATTTCAAAATAAGAAAGTAATCATCCGCTGAGATTGCCTTGAACCGAGGTCCCATCAACGAACCACTTACAGAGTGAATCGAACATGAGCGCCAACGTTGACCTGAACAATCGTCCGGACTATGACCAGGTCCTGCAGGACATTGCCGATTACGTCCTCAACTTCAAGATCGAATCCACAGAAGCCCTGGACACCGCCCGCAACTGCCTGATGGATACCCTGGGGTGTGGTCTGCTGGCGCTGCGCTTTCCCGAATGCACCAAGCACCTGGGACCAGTGGTCGAAGGCACTGTCGTGCCGTTCGGCGCGCGGGTTCCCGGCACCAGTTATCGTCTGGACCCGGTTAAAGCCGCGTGGGACATCGGCTGTATTGTGCGCTGGCTCGACTACAACGACACCTGGCTCGCCGCCGAGTGGGGGCACCCCTCGGATAACCTGGGCGGCATTCTCGCGGTGGCCGACCACCTGTCACAAAAACGCCTGGCCAATGGCGATGCACCGCTGACCCTGCGCGTTGTGCTCGAAGCCATGATCATGGCCCATGAAATTCAAGGCGTGATCGCTCTGGAAAACTCGTTCAATCGTGTCGGCCTCGATCACGTCATTCTGGTGAAAGTCGCCTCCACCGCGGTCACTGCCAAACTGATGGGGGCCAACCGCGAGCAACTGTTGTCGGCGTTGTCCCACGCCTTTGCCGATGGCCAGGCGTTGCGCACCTATCGTCATGCGCCGAATGCCGGGTCGCGCAAATCCTGGGCGGCCGGTGATGCCTCAAGCCGTGGGGTGCGTCTGGCAGACATCGCGATGCGGGGCGAGATGGGTATTCCCGGTGTCTTGAGCGCCAGGCAGTGGGGCTTCTACGACGTATTGTTCAGCCACACCAATAACGATCTGGCGCTCAAGGCCGACGACAAGCGCGCCTTCAGTTTCTCCCGCCCGTACGGCAGCTATGTGATGGAAAACGTGCTGTTCAAGATCAGTTTTCCCGCCGAGTTCCACGCGCAAACCGCCTGCGAAGCGGCGGTGACCCTGCACCCGCAAGTCCGCAACCGGCTGCACGAAATCGACAAAATCGTCATCACCACCCACGAATCGGCGATCCGCATCATTTCCAAGGTCGGCCCGCTGGCCAATGCCGCCGACCGCGATCACTGCATCCAGTACATGACCGCGGTGCCGCTGGCCTTCGGCAATCTGGTGGCCGAATACTACGAAGATGACTTCCACAGGGCGCATCCGATCATCGATGTGCTGCGCGACAAAATGGTCATCGTCGAGGACCCGCGTTACACCCGCGAGTACCTGGAAGCGGACAAACGCTCCATTGCCAATGCGGTGCAGGTGTTTTTCAAGGACGGTTCCAGCACCGAGAACGTGGTGGTTGAGTACCCGATTGGTCACCGTCGGCGCCGTACGGATGGTATTCCGTTGCTGGAGGACAAGTTCAAGGCAAACCTGGCGACGCGCTTCACGGCACAGCGATGCGAGGAGATATTTACCCTGTGCAAGGATCAGGCGCGGCTTGAGGCAACGCCGGTGAATCGGTTTGTGGATTTGTTTGTTATCTGAAAGACCGCGTTATCGTTCTTCGCGAGCAGGCTCGCTCCCACATTTGACCGCCTTCCAATGTGGGAGCGGGCTTGCCCGCGAAAGCGACCTGACAGGCGCTACAAATCTATTTGAACCGCCGCTCCACACCTTTCTCCACCAAAATCTTCGCGGAGATTTCTTCAACGGAAAAATGCGTGGAGTTGATGTTCGGAATGTTCTCGCGGCGGAACAGGTTTTCCACCTCGCGCACTTCGAACTCGCACTGGGCGTAGCTCGAATAGCGGCTGTTGGGCTTGCGCTCGTTGCGGATCGCGGTGAGTCGGTCCGGGTCGATGGTCAGGCCGAACAGCTTGTGCTGGTGGGCGCGCAGGGCGCTTGGCAGTTGCAGGCGTTCCATGTCGTCTTCGGTCAGCGGGTAATTGGCCGCGCGGATACCAAATTGCATGGCCATGTACAGACACGTCGGCGTCTTACCACAACGCGACACGCCCACTAGTATCAGGTCGGCCTTGTCGTAATAGTGCGTGCGGGCGCCGTCGTCGTTGTCGAGGGCGAAGTTCACCGCCTCGATGCGCTCCATGTAGTTGGTGTTGGCACCGATGGAGTGGGACTTGCCGACGGTGTAGGAAGAATGCTCGGTCAGTTCCTGTTCAAGAGGTGCCAGGAAGGTCGAGAAAATGTCGATCATGAAACCATTGGAAGTCGCGAGGATCTCACGAATATCCTGATTGACGATGGTATCGAAGATGATCGGGCGAAAGCCGTCGTTTTCGGCGGCTTTGTTGATTTGTTGTACCATGGCCCGCGCTTTGTCCACGTTGTCGATGTACGGCCGCGTGACTTTGCTGAAGGTAATGTTTTCGAACTGCGCCAGGAGGCTTTGACCCAGGGTTTCGGCAGTAATGCCGGTGCCATCGGAGATAAAGAAAGCAGATCGTTTCATTTGCACCTTGGGCCTTAAGCTAATGATCATTCTTGGATATGATAGGCGCGATTTGTCGGCCGCCAATGGCCCGCATTCTCACTTATTTTCCAGGTCCAGGCCATACAGCCGGCAAACGCTCCCCCGAGCAACCGGCTTCTGAGCTTTTCCAACACAGTTAGTGGAGAGATCACCTTGGTAGAGTACGTAGTTTCCCTCGATAAGCTCGGCAAACACGATGTTGAGCATGTGGGGGGCAAGAACGCATCCCTGGGCGAGATGATCAGCAACCTGGCAGGTGCCGGTGTATCGGTGCCCGGTGGCTTCGCCACGACCGCTCAGGCTTATCGTGATTTCCTGGAACTGAGCGGCTTGAATCAGCAGATTCACGATGCCCTCGATGCCCTGGACGTCGACGACGTGAATGCACTGGCCAAGACCGGTGCCCAGATCCGTCAATGGATCATGGAAGCCGAGTTCCCTGAAAAACTGAACACCGAAATCCGCACCGCATTCGCCGCGCTGTCCGCCGGCAACCCTGACGTGGCCGTGGCCGTGCGTTCTTCCGCGACTGCCGAAGACTTGCCAGACGCCTCTTTCGCCGGTCAGCAGGAAACCTTCCTGAACATCCGTGGTGTCGAAAACGTCATTCGCGCCGCCAAAGAGGTGTTCGCCTCCCTTTTCAACGATCGCGCGATTTCCTACCGCGTGCACCAGGGCTTCGACCACAAGTTGGTAGCCCTGTCGGCCGGCGTACAGCGCATGGTCCGTTCCGAAACCGGCACCGCCGGCGTGATGTTCACCCTCGATACCGAATCGGGCTTCCGTGACGTGGTGTTCATCACCGGCGCCTACGGCCTGGGTGAAACCGTCGTACAAGGCGCGGTCAACCCGGATGAGTTCTACGTCCACAAAGGCACGCTGGCCGCCGGTCGCCCGGCGATCCTGCGCCGCAACCTGGGCAGCAAGGCCATCAAGATGATCTACGGCGACGAGGCCAAGGCCGGACGTTCGGTCAAGACCGTCGATGTCGACAAGACCGATCGCGCGCGTTTCTGCCTGACCGACGCCGAAGTCAGCGAGCTGGCCAAGCAGGCGATGATCATCGAGAAGCACTACCAGTGCCCGATGGACATCGAATGGGCCAAGGACGGTGACGACGGCAAGCTGTACATCGTGCAGGCCCGTCCGGAAACCGTGAAGAGCCGCACCCAGGCCAACGTCATGGAACGCTACCTGTTGAAGGAAACCGGCACCGTGCTGGTGGAAGGCCGTGCCATCGGCCAGCGCATCGGCGCCGGCAAGGTGCGCATCATCAAGGACGTGTCCGAGATGGACAAGGTCCAGCCAGGCGACGTTCTGGTCTCCGACATGACCGACCCGGACTGGGAACCGGTCATGAAGCGCGCCAGCGCCATCGTCACCAACCGTGGCGGCCGTACCTGCCACGCAGCGATCATCGCCCGTGAGCTGGGTATCCCGGCCGTGGTCGGTTGCGGCAACGCCACCCAGCTGTTGAAAGACGGCCAGGGCGTGACCGTTTCCTGCGCTGAAGGCGACACCGGTTTCATCTTCGAAGGCGAACTGGGTTTCGACATCAAGAAGAACTCCGTGGACGCCATGCCGGAGCTGCCGTTCAAGATCATGATGAACGTCGGCAACCCGGACCGCGCCTTTGATTTCGCGCAGTTGCCGAACGCTGGTGTGGGCCTGGCCCGCCTGGAGTTCATCATCAACCGCATGATCGGCGTGCACCCCAAGGCGCTGCTGAACTACGACGGCCTGCCGCAGGACATCAAGGAAAGCGTCGACAAGCGCATCGCCGGCTACAACGATCCGGTCGGCTTCTATGTCGATAAACTGGTCGAAGGCATCAGCACCCTGGCCGCCGCGTTCTGGCCGAAAAAGGTCATCGTGCGCCTGTCGGACTTCAAGTCCAACGAATACGCCAACCTGATCGGCGGCAAGCTCTACGAGCCGGAAGAAGAGAACCCGATGCTGGGCTTCCGTGGCGCTTCGCGTTACATCAGCGAATCGTTCCGCGACTGCTTCGAACTCGAATGCCGTGCCCTCAAGCGCGTGCGCAACGAGATGGGCCTGACCAACGTTGAAATCATGGTGCCGTTCGTTCGCACCCTGGGTGAAGCGAGCCAAGTGGTGGATCTGCTGGCCGAAAACGGCCTGGCCCGTGGCGACAACGGTCTGCGCGTCATCATGATGTGTGAACTGCCGTCCAACGCGATCCTGGCTGAAGAGTTCCTCGAATTCTTCGATGGTTTCTCCATCGGCTCCAACGACCTGACCCAGCTGACCCTGGGCCTGGACCGTGACTCCGGGATCATCGCGCACCTGTTCGATGAGCGTAACCCGGCGGTCAAGAAGCTGTTGGCCAACGCCATTGCCGCGTGCAACAAGGCCGGCAAGTACATCGGCATTTGCGGTCAGGGTCCTTCGGACCACCCGGACCTGGCCAAGTGGCTGATGGAACAAGGCATCGAAAGCGTTTCGTTGAACCCCGATTCCGTACTGGAAACCTGGTTCTTCCTGGCTGAGGGTCAGGCTTCGGCTTGATCGTGTGTGAACGGCCCGTCTTGCTGTAGGAGCGAGCTCGCTCGCGATGGACGTCAACGATGACGCGTTTATCCTGGATGAACGTGGTGTTCTGAAGTTCTTCGCGAGCAAGCTCGCTCCTACAGGGTGGGGCGGTTCGTTTCAAGATTGAAGTAGGGCGGGCTCCTCTGGATGCCGCCCTTTTTTGTGCAAGAGACTATGCAAAGCAGCAGCAACCTATTTCCTGTCGCCCTGATCAGCGCCGAGCGGCGCGGTGATCTGAGCGAAGATGTCTATCGATTGAAGCCCGCCAACAGCCCTGACGGTACCGTCGAGCTGGCTGTGACGCGCCTGGGCATGGCCGATGAGCACTCCGTGCGCGGCGTGCCGGTGATTCTGTTGCATGGCAGCTTTTCCAATCGACGCTTCTGGTTTTCCCCCAAGGGCCTGGGCCTGGGGGCTTATCTGACGCGCCTGGGATTCGATGTCTGGATTCCGGAAATGCGCGGTCACGGCTTGTCCCAGCGCAACCAGAACTATCGCAAAAACCGCGTTGCCGACTATGCGCGTTACGATCTGCCGGCCATTGGCGCATTCGTGCGCGAGCAAAGCGGCCAGGTCCCGCACTGGATCGGCCATTCGCTGGGCGGCATTACCCTGGCGGCAGCGCTGGGTGGTGATTACATTGGCGAGCCGGTGGTGGCGTCCGCGGCATTTTTCGGCACGCAAGTCAGCCGCACCTATTGGCCGTTGAAAATTCCGCCAGTCGAGTGGAGCGGGCGTTTCATTCTCAAGCGTTTTGCCCAGTTGTCGGGTTCACGACTCAAGCGCGGTCCGGAAGACGAGCCGATCGGGTTGGCCCTGGAAAGCATGCGCTGGTACGGCTTGTTCGGGCGCTTTGGCGATGCCGACAAGGACTGGTGGGCAGGGTTGGCCGAGGTCAAGTTGCCGGTGCTGGCAGTGAGCGCCGCAGGCGATCATCAGGATCCGACCTGGGCTTGTCACAAGTTGTTCGATCAGGTGGGTTCCGAGCACAAGCAATTTATCAACCTGGGTCGCGATCAGGGCTTTAGTGACAATTTTGGTCACGTGGAAATGCTGGTCAGCAAAGCCGCCCAGGCTGAAGTCTGGCCGCTGGTGGCCCGCTGGTTGGCGGATCAACAAACACCGCTGCTGGGCAATCAAGCGGATTTGACCACGACGATCTAAGCTGGACGCTCTATCAGGGGCATTTCGCTCTGATCGGCTTGCGGCTAAGATATGACGGATTGAGCTATTCCAGTCATTTTTGATGATTGAGTCATCAGTGATGTTCGTCCCGTCTTCCTCTTTACAGGAGTTTCTCGATGATCCATTACCTCACGCCTGACCTGTGCGACACCTACCCGGAGCTGGTGCAGGTGCTGGAACCGATGTTCAGCAATTTCGGCGGCCGTGATTCCTTCGGCGGCGAAATCGTGACCATCAAGTGCTTCGAAGACAACTCGCTGGTCAAGGATCAGGTCGAACTCAACGGCAAGGGCAAGGTACTGGTGGTCGATGGCGGCGGCTCCCTGCGTCGCGCGCTGCTGGGCGACATGCTGGCCGAGAAGGCGGCAAATAACGGCTGGGAAGGGCTGGTGATCTACGGTTGCATCCGTGATGTCGACGTTATCGCGCAAACCGACCTGGGGGTGCAGGCGCTGGCCAGTCACCCGATGAAGACCGACAAGCGTGGCATCGGCGACCTCAACGTTGCCGTGACCTTCGCCGGCGTGACCTTCCATCCAGGCCAGTACATCTATGCGGACAACAATGGCGTGATCATTTCGCCAAGCCCGCTGAAAATGCCTGAGTAAGATTCAGCCGACTTTTTTTGAAGAATGGAATGCGGATGTTCGAGGAAGAAAACGCGCAGTGGGGGCTGGTACATGCCCTTGTGCTGGACGGTAAAGGCGGTGCGCGTTCGATAGCCCGGACAGAACTCGATGACTTGCAGCTGCAGGCCCATGAAAGCCTGTGGCTGCACTGGGATCGCAGTCACCCGCAAACCCAGACCTGGCTGCGCAAAACCAGCGGTCTGAGCGAGTTCAGCTGCGACCTCTTGCTGGAAGAAAATACCCGTCCGCGCCTTCTACAGCTTTCGGACAGCGAACTGCTGCTATTTTTGCGTGGGGTAAACCTCAATCCGGGCGCCGAGCCTGAAGATATGGTGTCGGTACGGATCTTCGGCTCGGCCCAACGGGTCATTTCCCTGCGTTTGCGTCCATTGCGCGCCACCGAAGAGCTGCTGGTGCAACTGGCGGACGGCAAGGGACCGAAAACCGCCTCCGAACTCATTCTTTATATGGCGCAGTACCTCACCAACAAGGTGCAGGATCTGGTCAGTTGCCTCTCGGAAGTGGTCGATGAGGAAGAAGAAAAGCTGGATGCCGACGAACGGTATACACCCGAGCATGGAGAGGTTTTACAGATCCGTCGCCGGGCGGCTGCGTTGAAGCGGTTTCTCGCTCCGCAGCGGGATATTTTTGGTCAGCTGACGCGGATCAAGTTGCCGTGGTTCGTTGAGGACGACGGGGATTACTGGAATGAATTGAACAACAGCCTGACCCGTTATTTAGAGGAACTTGAGTTAACGCGGGAGCGGGTGGGGCTGGTCCTGGAGGCTGAAGACCGCCGCTTGAGCGTGCGCATGAACCGCACGATGTATCGCTTCGGGATCATCACCGGGATCTTTCTGCCGATGAGTTTTCTGACCGGTCTTTTGGGGATCAACGTCGGGGGTATTCCGTTTTCCGAAAGCCCCTATGGCTTCCTCGTCGCCTGCCTGCTGATGATTTCGGTGGCGCTCGGGCAGTGGTGGTTATTCCGACGTTTGCGCTGGGTTTGAAAGTGACCCATGTGACCCGACCAAATTTGACCGCGTCTTTCACAGACATCACGAGAGGTGCGTATGCACGATCCGTTTGAAGAGTCTTTGCGTGACATGCTCAAGGCATCACCGTCCACCCGGGACGACGATGCATGCCTTGGTCGCGTCCTGAAAACCGCCAACCGCCAGGTCGGCGCCGGCGATCTGTTCAGCCTGCTGGGCCGCTGGCTGCCCGCGCTGATGATCGCTCTGAATAACGGCTCGGCCCACGTGGCGCCGGTGTCCCGTCTTCGTAAACCTACCGCTCGCACTGCTGATAAGGCTGATTGAATATGGAACTTGATCTCTGGACACAGAGCCTCGTCACTGCAATGACTGCGTTATGGACCAAGGTTGCGAACTTCATTCCGAACCTGTTTGGCGCACTGGTTGTGCTGCTTTTGGGTTTTGTCGTGGCCAAGCTGCTGGACACATTGCTGTCCAAATTGCTCGCCAAACTGGGCCTCGATCGCCTGATGGGCGGCACCGGCCTGACCAAGCTGCTGTCACGCGCCGGTCTCCAGGTTCCGATCTCCACGCTGATCGGTAAAATCGTTTATTGGTTCGTTCTGCTGATTTTTCTGGTTTCTGCCGCAGAATCCCTTGGACTTGAGCGAGTTTCAGCTACGCTGGATATGCTTGCGTTGTATTTGCCGAAGGTATTCGGCGCAGCGCTGGTGCTGCTGGTGGGTGTCCTGCTGGCGCAACTGGCCAATGGCCTGGTGCGCGGCGCGGCGGAAGGCGTAGGCCTGGACTACGCTTCCGGGTTGGGGCGAATTGCCCAGGGCCTGGTGATCATCATCAGCATCTCGGTAGCGATCAGCCAGTTGGAGGTCAAAACTGACCTGCTCAACCATGTGATCGTCATCGTTTTGATTACCGTTGGTCTGGCGGTTGCGCTGGCCATGGGGTTGGGAAGCCGGGAAATTGCCGGTCAGATTCTTGCGGGAATCTATGTGCGTGAGTTGTACCAGGTTGGGCAACAAGTGCGTGTTGGCGAGGTCGAAGGGCAGATCGAAGAGATCGGCACGGTTAAAACCACATTGCTGACCGATGAGGGTGAGCTAGTCTCTCTTTCCAATCGGATCCTCCTTGAGCAGCATGTGAGTAGCCGCTAACCCGGCAAACCCTGCTAATGTATGCCGCCGCAAAAAAGCCTGCAGACGCAGGCAGCGGTGGACATTGACCTGACTGTCGGCCCGACTTGTTTTGAATAAAGCCCAATCGCTATCCACGCGCTACGACCCCCGCGAGCTCTCTGATGAGGAGTTGGTCGCGCGCTCGCATACCGAGCTGTTTCATGTTACGCGCGCCTATGAAGAACTGATGCGGCGTTACCAGCGAACATTATTTAACGTCTGTGCACGATATCTCGGGAACGATCGCGATGCAGATGATGTCTGTCAGGAAGTGATGTTGAAGGTGTTGTATGGCTTGAAGAACTTCGAGGGCAAATCGAAGTTCAAGACATGGCTATATAGCATCACGTACAACGAGTGCATCACACAGTATCGGAAGGAACGGCGAAAGCGTCGCTTGATGGACGCATTGAGTCTGGACCCCCTCGAAGAAGCGTCCGAAGAAAAGGCGCCGAAACCCGAGGAGAAGGGCGGACTTGATCGCTGGCTAGTGTATGTGAACCCGATTGACCGCGAAATTCTGGTGCTACGATTTGTCGCAGAGCTGGAATTTCAGGAGATCGCAGACATCATGCACATGGGTTTGAGTGCAACAAAAATGCGGTACAAACGCGCTCTAGATAAATTGCGTGAGAAATTTGCAGGCGTTGCCGAAACTTAGTTCGGCGCAAATATCTCTTACGTGTAGGCAAGTTCTGATAGACTTGCCGCCGAGTTGTCCCCCGGTTTGCGGGACTGCTTCACAATCACCAGATGGGGATTTAACGGATGAAACTGAAAAACACCTTGGGCTTGGCCATTGGTTCTCTTATTGCCGCCACTTCGATCGGCGCTCTGGCACAGGGCCAAGGCGCAGTTGAAATCGAAGGCTTCGCCAAGAAAGAGTACTATGACAGCACCCGTAACTTCAAAAACGACGGCAACCTGTTCGGTGGCTCGGTTGGTTACTTCCTGACTGACGACGTTGAGCTGCGTCTGGCCTACGACGAAGTACACAACGTCCGTGCTGACGACGGTAAGAACGTAAAAGGCGCTAACACCGCTCTGGACGCTCTGTACCACTTCAACAACCCAGGCGACATGCTGCGTCCTTACGTCTCGGCCGGTTTCTCCGACCAGAGCATCGACCAGAACGGTTCGAACGGCCGTGACCGTTCCACTTTCGCCAACGTTGGTGGCGGCGCCAAGCTGTACTTCACCGACAACTTCTACGCCCGTGCCGGCGTTGAAGCTCAATACAACATCGACCAGGGCAACACTGAGTGGGCTCCTAGCGTCGGTATCGGTGTGAACTTCGGTGGCGGCTCCAAGCCAGCCGCTGCTCCAGTTCCAGCACCAGCTGAAGTCTGCTCCGACAGCGACAACGATGGCGTGTGCGACAACGTCGACAAGTGCCCGGACACCCCAGCCAACGTTACCGTTGACGCTGATGGCTGCCCAGCAGTTGCTGAAGTCGTACGTGTAGAGCTGGACGTGAAATTCGACTTCGACAAGTCGGTAGTCAAGCCTAACAGCTACGGCGACATCAAAAACCTGGCTGACTTCATGAAGCAGTACCCATCCACCAGCACCACTGTTGAAGGTCACACTGACTCCGTCGGTCCTGATGCTTACAACCAGAAACTGTCCGAGCGTCGTGCAAACGCCGTTAAGCAAGTTCTGACCAACCAGTACGGTGTTGAATCGTCCCGCGTTCAGTCTGTTGGCTACGGCGAATCCCGCCCGGTTGCTGACAACGCCACTGACGCTGGCCGCGCTGTAAACCGTCGCGTAGAAGCGCAGGTTGAAGCTCAAGCTAAGTAATTAGCCCGCAGCTTTGAGAAAAGCCCGGCTTAGGCCGGGCTTTTCTTTGTCTGCGATTTGGTGGGAGTGCCGGTGAGTCAGCAATGTCAGGCTGATTGACAGACCGTATTCGCGGGCAAGCCACGCTCCCACACGGGAGATGTTGCGTTGGCGGCTACTGCGCCAATCACCAGAATCGCCGGGCTTTTCAGCTCGAAGGCGTGGGCAGCTTCTTCCATGCCCGTCAGATCGCTCCGACATTCCCGTTGTTGCGGCAGTGAAGCGTTTTCGATCATCGCCACTGGCGTGTCGGCCCTCATTCCGCCCGCCAACAGTTGTTCACGTATTTCACTGAGCTTGGCCACGCCCATGTAGATCACCAGGGTCGTACCGCTTTGGGCCAGCGCCTGCCAGTTCAGGCTGCTGCCGTCCTGGGTATGGGCCGTCACCAGTGTCACGCCGCGCGCTACACCGCGCAGGGTCAGCGAAATATCGCATTGCGTGGCGCCAGCGAGCCCGGCGGTGATGCCATTGACCAGTTCGACCTCAACCCCGCGTTCGCGCAACCACTGTGCCTCTTCACCGCCGCGCCCGAAAATGCACGGATCGCCACCCTTGAGCCGCACCACGCATTTGCCTTGGCGCGCGTAGCGCAGCATCAGGCGGTGAATGAACGCTTGTGGCGTGGAGCGGCAGCCGCCGCGTTTACCCACGGGAATGATTCGCGCATTGCTGCAGTGTTCAAGGACTGCGTCATTCACCAGATCATCGATCAGCACGACATCCGCTTCTCTCATCGCCCGCACGGCCTTGAGCGTCAACAATTCCGGATCACCAGGGCCTGCACCGACCAGCCAGACTTTTGCGTTCATCGTGTTTTCCTCATTGTGAAACGGTAATGGAGCAAGTCGAAAGAATTGCAGCGACGTTCAGTTCGCCTTCGTCGGAACGCCGCCCGGAGCCGGCTCGCTCCCACAGGGGATTCGGAGGTGTTCACACGATCCCTTGTGGGAGCGAGCCCGCTCGCGAAGGGCGCAACTCGGTCTCAGCCATGAAATACCGCAAACAGCAGCGCCAGATTTATCAGTAGCGACACCAGCGCCAACGTTCTCCACACTTTCAGCGGCTCGCGCTCCAGCAGCGGCCGGGGGCGCACGCTCAAGCTGCGGCGCTCACCCTGTTCTATCTGCAGCAACCATTCTTCCGCTGTTTCAAAGCGCTGAGCCGGATCCGCCGCTACCGCGCGTTCCAGGCTGAGCGCCAGCCATTCCGGTAGGTCCGGGCGGTAGCGGCTGGCGCTGACGGGCACGCCGAATCGTGGACGCTGGAAAGCTTCGATTTCGCCGTAGGGAAAATGCCCGGTGAGCAGGTAGTAAAGGGTCACACCGACCGCATACAGATCCTGTTGCGCTGTCGGCGCTTCACCGCGAAACGCTTCCGGCGCGATGTAGCTGGGTGTTCCGGGCAGGGCAGAGGGTTGGTCTTCGGACAGGCCGGGGCAGTAAGCGAGCCCGAAATCCAGCAGGCGCAACTCACCATCGTCCCCCAGCAGCAGGTTTTCCGGTTTGATGTCTCGATGCAGGATCTGGCGTCGATGCAGCAGGCCGACCGCTTTGAGCAGTCGCTCGGCCAGGTCCTGCCACTGGGGCAGTGGCAACGTTCCGATCCGCGCCTGCAGTTGCGCCAGGGTGGAGCCGGAATATTCACGCATCACGTAGTACAAATGCTGACGCTGACTGGCAGCATGGACTTCAGGAAAATGTCGCCCGGCCACACGCTTGAGAAACCATTCTTCCGACAACAATGCTTGCCCGGCCAAGTGATCATCACGCAGAGCACCGGGCAGGGTTTTCAGCAGCCAGGGTTGTTGCTGGCTGTCACGCACTCGATAAAGCAGCGATTGCTGGCTCTGGCCGAGAATGGCTTCGACCTGCCAACCCTCGAAGTCCTGGCCCGGTTTCAGCGTCGGCGGCAGCGGCCATTGCTGCAACTGAATCAGCGCGTCGCCAATGCTGGTTTCACCGAGGGCATCGACCCGCACCAGCAAGGCGCTGGCATTGTCCTGGCTGCCGGCCAGGTGCGCGGCCCTCACCAGCGTCTGCGCGGCGTGGTCCAGATCCGGTTGATCACGCAGTATGGCGGCAATCGCGGTATCGCCCAGAACCGCCCAGACACCATCGCTGAGCAGCACGAAGCTCTCATCCTGACGCAATTCACCGTCGAGAAAATCCAGCACCAGGTGCTGATCGAGCCCCAGTGCCCGCTTGAGCACATGCTGCATGCCCGGTTGATCCCACACGTGATCTTCGCTGACCCGCTGCAATTGATCGGCATGCCAGCGATACACCCGGCAATCACCGACGTGGGCCAGGGTAAAACGCCGGCCACGCAAGACCAGGGCACTGACCGTAGTCAGCAGTGGTTGCCCACTGCCGTTGGCCTGCAACCAGCGATTCTGCGCGATCAGCAGGCGATCCAGTGCCTGGGCGACACCCCAGGTTTCCGGAGTGGCGTAGTAATCCAGCGCCAGGGCCTGCAGCGTCGATCGGGCGGCCAAGCCGCCATCGGCACACTGGCTGACGCCGTCGGCGATGGCAAACAGGTAGCCCTTGCTGGCTGCCAGCGCCGGGGCCGGCGTCACCAGGCGCAGGGCGTCCTGGTTTTCGTCGCGCGGACCGATGGCGCTGGCTTCGGCAAAACTCAGTTGCAGGCTCATGGAAGCATCAGACCCGTGCAGCGGTTACAGCGGCCGAGCCCCAGGTGGTTCTCCAGCGACGCTTCACGCCATGCAGGCCGAACCAGGCGAGGACGGCGAGACTGGCGAACAGCCACAGCGCCATTTGGTAGCTGCCGGTGCTTTGTTTGATCGCACCCATCCCGGCGGCGAGGGCAAAACCGCCAATGCCGCCAGCCATGCCGATCAGGCCGGTCATCACGCCGATCTCCCGACGGAAGCGTTGTGGAACCAACTGGAACACCGCGCCGTTGCCTGCCCCAAGACCCAGCATGGTGCAGACGAAAAGTGCCAGGGCCGCGTAGGAACTTGGCAGGTTGAAACCCACGGCCGCGATGCAGATCGCCGCTACGGTGTACATCGCCAGCAAGGTGCGGATGCCGCCGAAGCGATCAGCCAGGGCGCCGCCCAAAGGACGCATCAGGCTGCCGCCGAACACGCAGGCCGCGGTGTAGTAACCGGCGGTCACCGGGCTCAGGCCATACTGGTCGTTGAAATAACCGGGCAGGGCACTGGCCAGGCCAATGAAGCCGCCGAAGGTCACACAGTAGAAGAACATGAACCACCAGCTGTCGCGGTCGCCCAGCGCCTTGAAGTAGTCGGCCATCGACTTGGCTTTCGGCCGTTCGGGGGCGTTTTTGGCCAGCCAGGCGAAGACGATCAGGGTCAGGATCAGCGGGATCAAGGCGAAGCCGAATACATTGCTCCAGCCAAACGCCGCTGCCAGCACTGGCGCAATCAGCGCGGCCAGCACGGTGCCCGAGTTACCGGCCCCGGCGATGCCCATGGCTTTGCCTTGATGCTGCGGCGGATACCATTGCGATGCCAGGGGCAGGGCGACGGCGAAAGAGGCGCCAGCCATGCCCAGGAACAGCCCCAGCAGCAGCGCTTGCTCGTAGCTGTGGATCCCGAGTTTCCAGGCACCGAACAACGCACAAATGACGATCACTTGACCGATGATGCCGGCGGTTTTCGGTGACAGGCGATCAGCCAGCATGCCCATCACAAAGCGCAACACCGCGCCGGCCAGAATCGGCGTGGCCACCACCAGCCCGCGCTGTTGGGTGGTCAAGTGCAAGTCACCGGCGATTTGCACCGCCAGGGGGCCGAGCAGGTACCAGACCATGAAGCTCAAATCGAAATAGAGGAAGGCCGCGAACAGGGTCGGGGTATGGCCGGATTTCCAGAAGCTTGAATTCATCGCGCACCTCAGCTGATAGGAGTCTCGAACGGGATTCATGCAGGTGGGGCGCCTCAGGGCCGCACCACCGGCCCCGAGCTATGGGGCCAAAACAAAAAAACGCCGCTACCCGATTCGCCAGGGGCAAATGGGGTGAGCGACGTCTTTGTCGTAGGTGGGGCAACCGCCGTTGGTTACCTGTGGCGATTACCTAGCGAGATTTGTGCCAACAGCCAGCTATGCAGGGAAAGAGCTTTTGTGGCGAGGGAGCTTGCTCCCGCTCGGCTGCGCAGCAGTCGTAAATCCAGTAATACCTGATTCATCGGATTGCCTGATTTTAGGGCCGCTGCGCAACCCAACGGGAGCAAGCTCCCTCGCCACAGAGGAGCAGGGCTTCAATTAAGCAACTCACTCATGGCAATGATCTGCTCCGCCACCTGGATCAGCTTCTGCTGGCGGCTCATGGCCTGGCGGCGCATCAGGGTGTAGGCCTCTTCTTCGTTGCAGTCCTTCATTTTCATCAGCAGACCCTTGGCCAGCTCGATACGCTTGCGCTCGGCCAGTTGCTGGTCGCGGGCATGCAGTTGCGCGCGCAAGGCCTGGTCGCTTTCGAAACGGGCCATGGCCACGTCGAGAATCGGCTGCAAGCGTTGTGCGTGAATGCCTTCGACGATGTAGGCACTGACCCCGGACTTGATCGCCTGGCGCATCACGTCGGGGTCGTGTTCGTCGGTAAACATCACGATCGGCCGTGGCTGGTCGCGGCTCACCAGCACCACTTGCTCCATCACATCGCGGCCGGGTGACTCGGTATCGATCAGAATCACGTCCGGACGCACCGTTTCGACGCGTTCGGGCAGGTCGATGGTCAGCCCGGACTCGTCGATCACCTCGAAGCCGGCTTCGATCAGGGCCGCTTTCAGGCGCCCGACTTTTTTCGCGGTGTCGTTGATCAGCAGGATACGCAACATATTCGCAGTCTCCTGTCAGCGGCTGGCGATAAGGGGCGAGCTGTCGCTCATGGCGTGCAGCTTGAAGCTGCGGGCGTAGCCGGCCGGATCAGACCCATCCCAGACCCTGCCGTCGATCAGCTGGCTGCTGCGCATTGCTTCGCTCGCAGAAGCGACTCCGACGGCACTGGCGGCCTCTCGGTACAAGTCTAGTTGCTGGACATGACGGGCCACCGCGAGGTAATCCGGATCGTCGCGCAACAACCCCCAGCGACGGAATTGGGTCATGAACCACATGCCATCGGACAGATACGGCAAATTGACCTCGCCATCAGCATGGAAACGCAAGGCGTGCGGGTCTTGCCAGCGATTGCCGAGACCGTCGGCGTAGTCACCCAGCAGGCGCGGTTCGATGCAGTCGAGCGGGGCGTCGAGGTACTGCGGTGCGCTGAGCAATTGCGCGGTGCTGCGGCGGTTTTCGGTGCTGTCTTCGATGAAACGGCTGGCTTGCAGGATTGCCATCACCAGCGCCCGGGCGGTATTGGGGTATTGCTCGACGAAGGCGCGGGTGCAGCCCAGGACCTTTTCCGGGTGATCGGGCCAGATGGTCTGGGTCGTCGCCAGGGTAAAACCGAGATCCTGTTGCACCGCGCTGGCGGACCAGGGCTCGCCGACACAAAAACCGTCGATGCGGCCCGCTTGCAGGTGCGCGACCATTTGCGGCGGCGGCACCACCACGCTGTCGACGTCCTGCAACGGATGAATGCCCTGGCTGGCGAGCCAGTAATACAGCCACATGGCGTGGGTGCCGGTGGGAAAGGTCTGAGCAAAGGTCAGTTTTGGGCGAGTTTGGTGCACGTGTCGGTGCAGTGCCTCAGGACCGGTCACGCCCAGGCTCTGTAATCCGTGGGAGAGGTTGATGCTCTGGCCGTTCTGGTTCAGCCCCATGAGCACGGCCATGTCGGTCGCGGCCACGCCACCGATGCCCAGGTGCACGGCATAGATCAAGCCGTAGAGACTGTGGGCGGCGTCGAGTTCTCCGCTGACCAGTTTGTCCCGCAGATTGGCCCAGGACGGTTGGCGCTTGAGGTTCAGGGTCAGGCCGTAGGGCTGGGCGAACCCCTGGGTGGCGGCAACCACCACCGAGGCGCAGTCGCTCAGGGCCATGAAGCCCAGATTGATTTCGGTCTTTTCCGGGGCATCGCTGCCATTGACCCAGGCCAGAGGGCCGGCTGACGGTTCGTTCATCGCGTGTTCACCTTGCAAAAAAAAGCGTCGTCCCGGGTCCTTGCACACGCAAGTCCGGGTGACGACGCCATTGTCCTGGCACTCATCCCGTCGTTGGCATGGGTGCTGATGACTGAGCGGGTGCAAGGCATATGCCATCGCCGGCTGTTTTTCTCTTGCGCCTCGCCTGTGGACCTGTGCCCGGCTATAATCGCCGCCACTTTTCGCCGCCCTGAGTCCAACCCGCCCATGTACACCCTGGCCCGTCAGCTGTTGTTCAAACTTTCCCCGGAAACTTCCCACGATCTGTCCCTGGACCTGATCGGCGCGGGCGGGCGTCTGGGGCTCAACGGCTTGCTGTGCAAGGCACCGGCGAAGATGCCGGTAAGTGTCATGGGGCTGGACTTCCCGAACCCGGTAGGGCTGGCGGCCGGTCTGGACAAGAACGGCGCGGCCATCGACGGCTTTGCGCAGTTGGGTTTCGGTTTTGTCGAGATCGGTACCATCACCCCGCGTCCGCAGCCGGGCAACCCGAAGCCACGCCTGTTCCGTCTGCCGGAAGCCGAGGCGATCATCAACCGCATGGGGTTCAACAACCTCGGCGTCGATCACCTGCTGGCCCGCGTGGCGGCGGCCAAGTACAAGGGCGTGTTGGGCATCAACATCGGCAAGAACTTCGATACGCCGGTCGAGCGTGCCGTCGACGATTACCTGATCTGCCTGGACAAGGTCTACGCCCACGCCAGCTACGTGACGGTCAACGTCAGTTCGCCGAACACCCCGGGCCTGCGCAGCCTGCAATTCGGTGACTCGCTCAAGCAATTGCTGGCCGACCTGGCTGCACGTCGCGCGGAACTGGCGCTGCGTCACGGCAGGCACGTACCGCTGGCCATCAAGATCGCCCCGGACATGACCGACGAGGAAACCGCCCAGGTCGCCCAGGCACTGATTGAAACCGGTATGGACGCGGTCATCGCGACCAATACCACCCTGAGCCGCGTGGGCGTCGAAGGCATGGAGCATGGCGACGAGGCGGGCGGTCTGTCGGGCGCACCGGTTCGCGACAAGAGCACCCACACTGTGAAGGTGCTGGCGGCCGAGCTGGGCGGTCGCTTGCCGATCATCGCGGCGGGCGGCATCACCGAAGGCAAACACGCGGCCGAGAAAATCACCGCGGGCGCAAGCCTGGTGCAGATCTATTCGGGTTTTATCTACAAAGGCCCGGCATTGATTCGCGAGTCGGTCGACGCTATCGCCGCCCTGCGCTGACGCAAGGTGCTTTTGTGGCGAGGGAGCTTGATCCCGCAGAGCTGCGAAGCGTCCCCAAAACCATCCAATTGAGCGTGTCAGGTAAAGCGTGGTTGCAGGATTTACGACTGCTTCGCAGCCGAACGGGAGCAAGCTCCCTCGCCACAAAGGTGGTTGCGTTTTTATTGGATTTCCAACAGACATAAAAAAGGGCTCCTCGAAGGAGCCCCTGGGCCGTAGCCCGCCGTCCGGATGGGACGTGCGTGGTTAATTCGTTGCGTAATCAGATTGTGTGTCGGAGTGTGTGCCCTGTGTTAGCCGACGGCGTGAAGTTCGTTGAGTCTGTGGATTCCCGCAGTGCCGGTCATACCGTCCCAGTTGTCGCCGCGTCCTTCTCGCCAGCCGTTAATCCAGGCTTGACGTACCGACGGTAGAGTAAATGGGCAAAGCTCACGGGATTTGCCACCAACGCCATATTGATATCCGCGCAAAAATGCTCTTTCCAACGGATCACGCTTAAGTCTTCTCATAGGGTGTAGCCCTCACTTGTTGACTGTTTTTATCGCGTCGACCTCAATTGAGGTCAGGCAGAAAAACTCTGCCGTTGGGGGCTCGCTGCCGGCGTGGCGAGCCAAGGTGTTGACGTCATTGCGGCGCCAACCTGTATTGAGTTCTAACCAATGCGTCACATCGAGGGAATGATCGTTTTGTCATAAGCACGTAACCGTTAATGTGGTATGGCCATAAGTAACACGATGTTCTCCGCGTATTTATTGATCAAAGCCCTGTATGATCGGCCCCCCGCAGGATGAAGGGTTTAATCCTTTGGTGAGAATGCCTCGCGTTGCAGTGGGGATTATTCGACGAAGGGTCGACTTATGACATTTTGTTGCATCAACTTTTTTATCTGTCCTTGCATCTAAGCTCTTTTAACCCGAGCAGCAAGGGTGGGACGGCACACCTTCGTGCCACGCGGGCGCTCTTCGAGAAAAGCGCCTGATTGAAAACCGGGCCGGCAATGCGTTGCCGGTTCACTCAGCCAAAGGCACAGAAATCCTCATGTCCGATCGTTTCGAACTCTTCCTCACTTGCCCAAAAGGCCTTGAAGGCCTGCTCATCGAGGAAGCCGTCGGGCTTGGCCTTGAGGAAGCACGTGAGCACACCTCTGCCGTGCGCGGCATGGCCACCATGGAAACCGCTTATCGCCTGTGCCTGTGGTCGCGCCTGGCCAACCGGGTGCTGCTGGTACTCAAGCGTTTCCCGATGAAAGACGCCGAAGATCTCTATCACGGCGTACTCGACATCGACTGGCAAGACCATATGCTCAATGACGGTACCCTGGCGGTCGAGTTCAGCGGTCATGGCTCGGGTATCGACAACACCCACTTCGGTGCGCTGAAGGTCAAGGACGCCATCGTCGACAAGCTGCGCACGCCGCAGGGCGACCGTCCGTCCATCGACAAACTCAACCCCGACCTGCGCATCCATCTGCGTCTGGACCGTGGCGAAGCCATTCTGTCCCTCGACCTGTCCGGCCACAGCCTGCACCAGCGCGGTTATCGCTTGCAGCAAGGCGCGGCGCCGCTGAAGGAAAACCTCGCGGCAGCGATCCTGATCCGTTCCGGCTGGCCACGTATCGCGGCCGAAGGCGGCGCGCTGGCGGACCCGATGTGTGGTGTGGGTACCTTCCTGGTTGAAGCGGCGATGATCGCCGCCGATATCGCGCCGAACCTGCGCCGCGAGCAATGGGGTTTCACCGCTTGGCTCGGTCACGTGCCGGCGCTGTGGAAAAAACTCCATGAAGAAGCCGCCGAGCGCGCCGCCGCCGGCCTGGCCAAGCCACCGCTGTGGATTCGCGGTTACGAAGCCGACCCGCGCCTGATTCAGCCGGGTCGCAATAACGTCGAGCGTGCCGGCCTGAGCGAGTGGATCAAAATCTACCAGGGCGAAGTCGCGACGTTCGAGCCGCGTCCGGACCAGAACCAGAAAGGCCTGGTGATCTGCAACCCTCCCTACGGCGAACGTCTGGGTGACGAGGCGAGCCTGCTCTACCTCTACCAGAACCTCGGCGAGCGTCTGCGTCAGGCCTGCCTGAACTGGGAAGCCGCGGTGTTCACCGGCGCGCCGGACCTGGGCAAGCGCATGGGTATCCGCAGCCACAAGCAGTATTCGTTCTGGAACGGCGCCTTGCCGTGCAAACTGCTGTTGATCAAAGTGCTGCCGGATCAATTCGTCACCGGCGAGCGTCGCACCCCGGAACAGCGTCAGGCCGAGCGTGAGCAGGCTGAATATGATCAGGCGCCGAGCGAGCCGCAAGAGCGCAAATACAACAAGAACGGCAATCCGATCAAGCCAACTCCAGCCCCCGCGCCGGTGGTCGAGCAGCCTCGCCTGAGCGAAGGCGGGCAGATGTTTGCCAACCGCCTGCAAAAGAATCTCAAGGGCCTGGGCAAGTGGGTCAAGCGTGAAGGTATCGACTGCTACCGCGTCTACGATGCCGACATGCCGGAATATTCCATGGCCATCGACCTGTACCAGGATTGGGTCCACGTCCAGGAATACGCCGCCCCCAAATCCATCGACCCGGAAAAAGCCTCGGCGCGCATGTTCGATGCCCTGGCCGCGATTCCGCAGGCGTTGAACATCGACAAGAGCCGCGTGGTGGTCAAGCGCCGCGAGCGCCAGAGCGGTACCAGGCAGTACGAGCGCCAGGCGGCGCAGGGCAAGTTTGTCGAAGTGAACGAAGGCGGCGTGAAGCTGCTGGTGAACCTCACCGATTACCTCGATACCGGCCTGTTCCTGGACCACCGGCCGATGCGCCTGCGCATTCAGAAAGAGGCGGCCGGCAAGCGCTTCCTCAATCTGTTCTGCTACACCGCCACCGCCAGTGTTCATGCGGCCAAGGGCGGCGCGCGCAGCACCACCAGTGTCGACCTGTCGAAGACCTATCTGGACTGGGCACGGCGCAATCTGTCGCTGAACGGTTTCTCGGACAAGAACCGTCTGGAGCAGGGCGATGTGATGGCCTGGCTGGAGGCGAGCCGTGACGAGTACGACCTGATCTTCATCGACCCGCCGACCTTCTCCAACTCCAAGCGCATGGAAGGTATCTTCGACGTGCAGCGTGACCAGGTGCAATTGATCGACTTGGCCATGGCGCGGTTGGCCACCGGTGGGGTTTTGTACTTCTCCAACAACTTCCGCAAGTTCGAGCTGGAGCCCAATCTTTCCGAGCGTTATGCGATCGAAGAGATCACCGCCCAGACCATCGATCCGGATTTTGCGCGCAATGCCAAGATCCACCGCGCGTGGAAAATCACCGCGCGCTGATGTTGAACCCTTGTAGGAGCGAGCTCTGCTCGCGATGGATTCGAGAGCACCGCGTACATCCAGAAAGTACGCGTTATCGTTATCGACCATCGCGAGCAGAGCTCGCTCCTACAGCGCTGGTCAAATTAGTGGCTAATAGCTATAACTCAACTCAAGGCCAAAGGGCTTTCCCGCACCTGGCGTTCTGAGTTGTATTTATGTCGTTGCACGCCGTGCGCCCAAAAATCCTGGGTTTTATCAGCGAAGATGTCTCGGCCTGGCTGGTCGCGCTCCTGGTATTGCTCGTCGGCGGGATTCTCACGGGGTTACTGGCCTGGTCAACGCTCAATCTGTTTCAACATCAATTGCGGCAACGTTTTCAGCTGCTGGCCAGTGAGCGTTACAGCCGTATCGAAGAACGTTTCGAAGATCAGGAGCAGCGCCTCGATGGTCTGCGCCGCTTCTTCGCCAATTCCGATGCGGTTTCCCGAGAAGAATTCAACGGCTACACCCTACCTCTGTTGCACCGCACCCAGGCGTATTCATTCGCCGAACGGGTCAGTGGCGATCAGCGGGCGGCGTTCGAGCGCCGCGTGCGGGATGAGGGCCTGAGCGGTTTTACCCTGCGCGAACTCAATGCCGACGGCCAACTGCAATTGGCTGCCGAACGGGATGAGTATGTGGTGGTGGTGTACAGCCAGACGCAAAGCAAACTCGGCGCGCCGCTCGGCTACGATTTGCTGGCGCAGCCGATGCGGCGCGCCACCCTCGAACGGGCCGACCGGCACGGGCGCATGGCGGTGTCGCAACCGATGCACCTGGTCAGTATCGAACCGGCCTATGCACGGGGTGTGCTGCTGGTCGCGCCGGTCATGTTGCGCAACCACCCGGATGGCGCAACCGGCAAACCGTTCGGTTATGTGATGGCGGTGATCAGCATGCGTCAGCTGCTGGCCGACGGCTTGCCGGAATCTGGCCGTGATTATCTTTCGGTGCGCATCCTCGACTTATCCACCGATGCACAGCACGAAGTACTGTTCGAATCGCCGAACGCTCCTGCCGTCAGCGAGTTGTCCGCGACCCGGTTGTTACGCCTGGCTGATCACGATTATCAAGTCGATATCCAGCCCAGCGAGGCGTTCCTGCAGGCCAATCATTCGTCGGTGACCACCCTGGTGGTGCTGGGAAGCTTGCTCAGTATGTTGCTCAGTGCCTTGCTCTACGTCTTGGTCAGCCAGCGGCAACGGGCATTGAAAATGGTCGAGCAGCGGACCGAGGAACTGCGTGCCCGCGAACAGGAACTGCGCGGCACCCACGGTCAGTTGCGCGGGGTGCTGAATGCCGCCACCCAGGTGGCAATCATCGCCACGGACCTGCGCGGGGTGATCAGCACCTTCAATGCCGGCGCCGAGCAAATGCTCGGCTACACCGCCGCCGAAGTGGTGGGGCACATGACCCTGGAAAACCTGCACTTGCCCCGGGAGCTCGCCGCACGTTCGGCCGAGTTGAGCGCGCGATTCGGCAAGCCGGTGCCGACCTGCCACGCGATGTTGGTCGAGAACAGCATCGAGGGCGGGCACGAAGCGCGGGAGTGGACGCTGGTGCGTGGCGATGGCAGCCATTTGATGGTGAACATGCTGGCCACTCCGGTGCTCGACGAACAAGGCTTGTGGGTCGGGCATCTGGCGGTATGCATCGACATTACCGAACGCAAACGCGTGCATGAGGCGTTGGCGGCGCGGGACCTGCTGTTGAAGAAACTCAGCGCCCATGTGCCCGGCGGGATTTACCAGTTCAAGATGGAGTTCGACGGTCGCTTCAGCGTCATTTATGCCAGCGACGGTATTCGCGAGATCTACGAGCTCGAACCGGATGTGTTGCTGCTCAATGCCGAAGCGATCTTCACGCGCATTCATCCTCAGGACACGACTCGTGTTCGCGCATCGATCCGCGCTTCGGCGGACACCCTCAGTCCCTGGCGCGAGGAATACCGCGTGCAACTGCCCCGGCGCGGCCTGCGCTGGGTCCGCGGTGAGGCGACGCCGGAGGAACTCCCCGGTGGCGGCGTACTGTGGCATGGCTATATCTCGGACATTTCCGACATGAAGCGGGTGGAAGAAGAGCTGCGCGCGCTGTCGGTCACCGACGCCCTGACCGGTATCCACAACCGCCGCTATTTCCAGGAGCGCCTGACCGGCGAGATGGCCCGGGTGGAGCGTGGCGGCGGCGAGCTGTCGGTGATCATGCTCGACATCGACCACTTCAAACGCATCAATGATCAGCACGGTCATGCCGTGGGCGATCGGGTGTTGCAGGCGGTGTGTGAGCGCATTGGTCAACGGCTGCGACGCACGGATGTGTTCTGCCGTCTGGGCGGCGAAGAGTTTATGGTGCTGTGCCCGGACATCGGCGGCGAACAGGCCCATCTGCTGGCGGTGGAATTGTGGCAAAGCTTGCGCAATGCACCGATCGACGAAGTGGGGGTCGTCACGGCCAGTTTCGGGATTGCCAGCTGGCGGGTCGGCGAGGGCGCGGATGCGCTATTGCTGCGCGCGGATTCCGGGGTTTATGCGGCGAAGCAGGCGGGAAGGGATCGGGTGCAGGGGGAGATGAATTAGTCAGTCGTACACCTTTACCTGTGGGAGCGGGCTTGCTCGCGAAAGCGGTCTATCAGTCACATCAATGTTGAATGTGCTGCCGTCTTCGCGAGCAGGCTCGCTCCCACAGTGGTTCTGTGGTGTCTTATAGAACCGAAGCCGTCTGCGGCGTTTTCGGCTGGCGATACAGGTCCAGCAGCACCTGATCGAGCACCGACGAGGCGCCAAACGGGGCCTTGTCGTTGAGGATTGCCACCACGGCCCAGGTATTGCCATTGACGTCGCGACTGTATCCGGCAATCGCCCGCACGGTGTTCAGGGTCCCGGTCTTGACGTGGGCTTCACCGCGCATCGCGGTGGTCTTCAGGCGTTTACGCATGGTGCCGTCGGTACCGGCTATCGGCATCGAGCTGATGTATTCGGCGGCGTATGGGCTGCGCCACGCGGCTTGCAGCATTGAAGCCATTTCCCGAGCACTGACGCGCTCGGAGCGGGACAGGCCGGAGCCATTCTCCATTACCAGATGCGGCGCAGTGATGCCTTTCTTGGCCAGCCACTGACGCACCACGCGCTGGGCAGCCTTGGCGTCGTCGCCGTCGGCGTCGGTGCGGAATTTCTGGCCGAGGCTCAGGAACAGCTGCTGGGCCATGGTGTTGTTACTGTATTTGTTGATGTCGCGGATGATTTCCGCCAGGTCCGGCGAGAATGCCCGGGCCAGTACCTTGGCGTCTTTCGGCGTTGGCGCCAGAACGTCCCGGCCTTGAATGCTGCCACCCAGTTCTTTCCAGATCGCGCGCACGGCACCGGCGGTGTAGGTCGCATGGTCGAGCAGTGACAGGTAAGTCTGCGAGCTGCAGCCTTCGCCCAATTGACCGCCGACCGTGACGGTCACGCTGCCATCGGCCTGGGTGACCGGGTTGTAACGCACACCGCCGGTGCACTGTTTGGAATTGAGTGCTTTGACCTGATTTTCGATGCGGATGCTGGCAATCGGCGGTTCCACGGAAATCAGCACCCGGCCGCCATCGTTGCGGGCAACGAAGCGCAGGGCCTTGAGGTTGACCAGCAACGCATCGGGCTTGACCAGGAACGGCTTGTTCTCATCGTTGCCGTCGTCGTTGAACTCCGGCAATTGCGGTTGCGCGAAGAAGTTCTTATCCAGCACCAGGTCGCCGGTGACCTGGGTCACGCCATTGGCGCGCAGATCGCGCATCAACAGCCAGAGTTTTTCCATGTTCAGTTTCGGATCACCGCCACCCTTGAGGTAGAGGTTGCCGTTGAGGATGCCGCCGCTGAGGGTGCCGTCGGTGTAGAACTCGGTTTTCCACTGGTGGTTCGGGCCGAGCATTTCCAGGGCCGCGTAGGTGGTGACCAGTTTCATGGTCGAGGCCGGGTTGACCGATACGTCGGCGTTGAAAATGGTCGGGGTGCCCGGGCCGTTGAGTGGAATCATCACCAACGACAGGGCGTTGTCCTGCAACTTGCTGGCTTTGAGGGCTTTTTCAACGTTGGGCGACAGCGCGGTGTTGATCGGTTCAGCGGAAACGGGGAGGGCCAGCGGGAAAATGAGGCCAGCCAGCAGCAGTGGACGCAACGATTTGATCATGTGAAATAAAACCCTACAGCCGAGGGGAAAAGACGAGGGCATGAAAATGAAAAGCCCTCAGCGGTCATGAAAGTGTCGGCATTATGCCCCAAGGTGTCATGGCTTGTGCCGTGCCTTGGTCTTGTTATCGGCTATTTTTTTACCGGCGGTAGGGTGCGCGCCGTTCAGAGGCGGGCAATCGGCGACTTAAACTGCTAAAGTGCCGGCCGTTATTACTTAAGAGGATTGTTCCAATGGCGACTAACCGTTCCCAGCGTCTGCGCAAAAAACTGTGCGTCGATGAATTTCAAGAGCTGGGTTTCGAACTGAACCTGGATTTCAAAGAAGATTTGGCTGATGAAGCCATTGATGCTTTCCTCGATGCGTTCCTCAAAGAAGCCATGGAAGCCAACGGCCTGGGTTATGTTGGCGGCGACGACTACGGTCTGGTTTGCCTGCAGAAGCGTGGCTCGGTCAGCGCTGAACAGCGCGCTGCCGTTGAAGCCTGGCTCAAGGGCCGCACCGAGTTGACCAGCGTTGAAGTCAGCCCGCTGCTGGACGTTTGGTACCCGGAAAAGCCGATCAATCAGGCTTAAGGGCAGTTGCAAGCTTCAAGCTGCAAGCGGCAAGTTAATTGCGCTTGAAGCTTGAAGCTTGAAGCTTGAAGCTTGAAGCTTATAGCTGCTTTCTCCAATTCAGGATCACCAACGTCACCACCCCCGCCACAATCCCCCAGAATGCCGAACCGATGGAAAACAGCGTCAGCCCCGATGCCGTGACCATAAAGGTGATCAGCGCCGCCTCACGTTCCTTTACATCGCTCATGGCGATGCTCAAGCCATTGATGATCGAGCCGAACAACGCCAGAGCGGCAATCGACAGCACCAGTTCCTTGGGCAGTGCGGCAAACAACGCCGCCAGCGTCGCGCCGAACACCCCTGCGAAGCCATAGAAAATCCCGCACCACACCGCTGCGGTATAGCGTTTGTTGCGATCTTCATGGGCATGCGGTCCGGTGCAGATCGCCGCGCTGATGGCAGCGAGGTTGATCCCGTGGGAGCCGAAGGGCGCCAGCAGCAACGAAGCGATACCGGTGGTGGTGATCAGCGGTGAAGCCGGAACGCTGTAGCCGTCGGCACGCAACACGGCGATGCCCGGCATGTTTTGCGAGGTCATTGCCACCACGAACAACGGGATGCCGATGCTGATCGTTGCGGCGAAGGAAAAGTTCGGCGTGGTCCAGACGGGCGTGGCCATTTCCAGCCGAAAACCGCTGAAGTCCAGCAGTCCCATGAACCCCGACAACGCGGTGCCGATCAGCAACGCGGCCAATACCGCGTAGCGCGGTGACAGTCGCTTGACCAGCAGGTAGGTGAAAAACATGCCGAGCACCAACGCGGTCCGATGCTGGGCGGCGACGAAAATTTCGCTGCCGATCTTGAACAGGATCCCCGCCAGCAGCGCCGCCGCCAGTGACGCGGGAATTTTTTTCATCAGACGCTCGAAGCTGCCGGTCAAACCGCAGATCGTCACCAGCACGGCGCAGGTGATATAGGCCCCGATGGCTTCGCCATAGCTCACACCGCCCAGGCTGGTAATCAGCAATGCCGCGCCCGGGGTCGACCAGGCGATGGTGATCGGCGTGCGATAGCGCAACGACAGGCCGATCGAGCACACCGCCATGCCGATGGAAATCGCCCAGATCCACGAGGAGATCTGCCCGCTGGTCAGGCCCGCCGCTTGCCCGGCCTGGAACATCAGGACCAGGGAACTGGTGTAGCCGGTCATCATGGCGATGAAGCCGGCGACGATGGCCGAAGGGGAGGTATCGGCCAATGGGCGGAGATGGGTGTGCGTGGCGTCGTTCATGACAGCGCGTTCCTGGTTCTGAAAAAGATGTACGAATCGACGCTGAACCCTGTGGGAGCGAGCCTGCTCGCGAAAGGGGTGGATCAGTCGACATCTGCGTTGACTGACACGCCACCTTCGCGAGCAGGCTCGCTCCCACAGGGGTATTGCGTTGAACGGTGGATTTCGGGATTAGCCTAAACTCAAATGTAAGCAGGCGTTGCTATACAGCAGAAGCGACAAACAGCCGTACAGTCGTGTTGCCACCATCCATTGTGTACAATTGCAGTGTTTTTTACGCGATACTTGCCAGCGACCCACTGTGCCGTATTACAGTCACGGTCAATTCGCCGCAGTTCTCCCGACTCGAGTGCCCATGAACGAACAGTTGCAACCCCTCAAGAAACAACCGCGAGCAGGCAAAGCCGGCCGCAGCGGTACCCAGGACGATATTGTCTACGCGCATATCTTCGAGGCCATCCTCGAACAGCGTCTGGCGCCCGGCACCAAGTTGAGCGAAGAAGCGCTGGGGGAAATTTTCGGGGTCAGCCGCACCATCATTCGCCGCGCGCTGTCGCGCCTGGCCCATGAAGGCGTGGTGCTGTTGCGTCCGAATCGCGGCGCCGTGGTAGCCAGCCCGAGCGTCGAAGAGGCGCGTCAGGTGTTCATGGCCCGACGTCTGGTAGAGCGTGCAATCACTGAGCTGGCGGTGCAACACGCTACCGCCGAGCAAATTGCCGAGTTGCGCCAGATGGTCAACGACGAGCGCGACAGCTTCTCCCGCGGCGATCGGGGTGCCGGCATCCGTCTGTCGGGCGAGTTCCACCTGAAACTGGCCGAGGCGGCGAAAAACGCGCCGTTGATCAGTTTCCAGCGCAGCCTGGTGTCCCAGACGTCGCTGATCATTGCCCAGTACGAAACCGGCAACCGTTCCCACTGCTCCTACGACGAGCACACCCAGCTGATCGATGCGATCGAAGCGCGCAACGGCGAGCTGGCGGTGGACTTGATGATGCACCACATGGATCACATCGACAGCAAACTCAACCTCGACGAAGAAAGTGCGTCGGATGATTTGCATGCGGTGTTTTCGCATCTGTTGCAGACCAAAAAGCCGGGGCGGTCACCAGCGAAAATCTGACAGACCGTGGTGCGCCTATCGCCAGCAGGCTGGCTCCCACAGGGTTTGAGGTCGCACGCA
This sequence comes from Pseudomonas sp. SDO5532_S415, assembly GCF_054071155.1. Taxonomy (NCBI): domain Bacteria; kingdom Pseudomonadati; phylum Pseudomonadota; class Gammaproteobacteria; order Pseudomonadales; family Pseudomonadaceae; genus Pseudomonas; species Pseudomonas sp. SDO5532_S415. The sequence continues at coordinate 49,598 of NZ_JBSVWS010000013.1, forward strand.
AATCTTGTGAACCCCACAAATCACTGTGGGAGCCAGCCTGCTGGCGATGGCGGCAGGACAGGCAATAAAAATCCCCCGGGCTGAAAAGCGGCGGGGGATTTTTATTGCGTGCAATTTATTACCGCTGATGCACCAGATTCCCCGCCGCATAGGTCTGCAGCACCGTCCGGTCATCCCCAAGGGTCATCAGCACAAACAACGACTCGGCAATGTTATTGGCCTGCTTCAAGCGATACCCGAGCAGCGGTGTAGCGTTGTAATCGAGCACCAGGAAGTCGGCGTCGGTGCCCGGTTGCAGGTTGCCGATCTTGTCTTCCAGACGCAAAGCACGAGCGCCGCCGAGGGTCGCCAGGTACAGCGACTTGAATGGGCTCAGGCGCGCACCTTGCAGTTGCATGACCTTGTACGCTTCGTTCAGGGTTTGCAGCAGCGAGAAACTGGTGCCGCCACCGACGTCGGTGCCCAGGCCGACATTGAGTTTGTGCTTCTCGGCCATCGGCAGGTTGAACAGACCGCTGCCCAGGAAGAAGTTCGACGTCGGGCAGAAGGCAATGGCAGAGCCCGTCTCGGCCAATCGCGCGCACTCGTCGTCGCACAGATGCACGCCGTGGGCGAACACCGAGCGCTCGCCGAGCAACTGATAGTGATCGTAGACGTCCAGGTAGCCTTTGCGCTCCGGGAACAGCGCCTTGACCCACTCGACTTCCTTGAGGTTTTCGCTGATGTGGGTCTGCATGTACAGATCCGGGTATTCACTGAGCAACTGCCCCGCCAGGGTAAGCTGTTCCGGGGTGCTGGTCGGTGCAAAGCGTGGGGTGACCGCGTAGTGCAGGCGACCCTTGCCGTGCCAGCGCTCGATCAGCGCCTTGCTTTCGACGTAGCTGGATTCGGCGGTGTCGGTCAGGTAGTCCGGGGCGTTGCGATCCATCATCACCTTGCCGGCGATCATTCGCAGGTCCAACTGCTCGGCGGCTTCGAAGAACGAGTTCACCGACTGCGGATGCACGCTGCCAAACACCAGTGCGGTGGTGGTGCCGTTGCGCAGCAATTCCTTGATGAAAATGTCCGCGACTTCATCGGCATGGGCCTTGTCGGCGAACTGGCTTTCGCACGGGAAGGTATAAGTGTTGAGCCAGTCCAGCAGTTGCTCGCCGTAGGCACCGACCATGCCGGTTTGCGGCAGATGGATGTGGGTGTCGATGAACCCGGGGGTGATCAGCGCGTCCTGATAATGGGTAATTTCGATCTCGGCGGGCAGGGTCGGCAGCAGCTCGCTGGCGTGACCAAGGGCGCTGATTTTACCGTTGTCGACCACCAGCAAGCCGTCTTCGAAATACTCGTAGGAGGCTTCAATACCTACTTCAGCGGGGTCGGCAATGCTGTGCAGGATGGCGGCGCGGTAGGCTTTGCGTGTCAGAGGCATGGGATTCCCGGTTTTCAGGCTTATCAATTGGAGGCTTGGCTGCGGCGAGAAGCGGGCAGCAGTTTGGCAATCGACGATCCGGCGCTGGCGCTGTGCTGGCCGAAATTCGCGTTATAGGTGGCGATGATTTCGCCGGCGATGGAGATGGCGATTTCCACGGGCAACTTGCCTTTGACTTCGCCGATGCCCATCGGGCAGCGCATGCGTTGCAGCACCGCGCTGTCAAAACCACGGTCGCGCAGACGATGTTCGAACTTCACCCGTTTGGTCTTCGAACCGATCAGGCCGAAGTAGGCGAAGTCGTTGCGCTTGAGGATCGCGGCGGTGAGTTCGAGGTCGAGCTGGTGGTTGTGGGTCATGACGATGCAGTAGCTGCCGGCGGGCAGGTCGTCGATTTCATCGACGGGTTCTTCGCTGACGACCTTGCGCACACCGTGGGGGATCTGCTCGGGGAACTCGGCGTCCCGCGAGTCGATCCAGCGCACGCGGCAGGGCAGGCTGGCGAGCAACGGCACCAGCGCCCGGCCGACATGGCCGGCACCGAACACGGCGATCTGCGCCTGGACCTGGCCCATTGGTTCGAATAGCAACACCGTCACGCCACCGCAGCACTGGCCCAGGCTGGCACCGAGGCTGAAGCGCTCCAGGTGAGTATCCTGTTTGCCGCTGGCAAGCATCTCGCGGGCGATCTGCATGGCTTTGTATTCCAGGTGCCCGCCACCGATGGTGTCGAACGACTGGCTGGCGCTGATGACCATCTTCGAGCCGGCATTGCGCGGCGTCGAGCCGAGTTCTTCGATGATGGTCACCAACACGCAGGGCTCACCCTGGTTTTGCAGGTCGGCGAGGGCGTCGATCCAGTTGTACATGTCTCACCTCAACATCTCTGTTGTCTGTTCAGGCCTCTTCGCGAGCAAGCCCGCTCCCACATTTGGATCTCTGTCATTCACAAAATCTGTGCCCACTGGAGATCCATTGTGGGAGCGAGCCTGCTCGCGAAGGGTCGCGCCTCGATCTTTAAAGCGGAGCCAACTCGGTCTGTGCCTCGACAGGCTTCACCGCCTTCAACCGGCGCATCTGCTCACAGCCCCACAACACCCGCTCCGGCGTCGCCGGTGCGTCGATTTTCGGTTGATGCCGGTAGTCGCCCAGGCTCGCTACCGCGTCCTTGATCGCGCACCACGCGGCGATGCCGAGCATGAACGGTGGCTCGCCCACGGCCTTGGAGTGGAACACCGTGTCTTCCGGGTTCTTGCGGTTTTCCACCAGCTTCACCCGCAGGTCCAGCGGCATGTCCGCCACGGCCGGGATCTTGTAGCTGGCCGGGCCGTTGGTCATCAGCTTGCCCTTGTTGTTCCACACCAGTTCTTCCATGGTCAGCCAACCCATGCCCTGGATGAAACCGCCCTCGACCTGGCCGATGTCGATGGCCGGGTTCAGCGAGGCGCCGACGTCGTGGAGGATGTCGGTACGCAGCATCTTGTATTCGCCGGTCAGGGTGTCGACCAGCACTTCACAGCACGCCGCGCCGAACGCGAAGTAATAGAACGGACGACCACGGGCCTGGCTGCGGTCGTAGTAGATTTTCGGGGTCTTGTAGAACCCGGTACTCGACAGCGACACCTGAGCGAAATACGCCTGCTGGATCAACGCTTCGAAGGTCAGGATGTGATCGCGAACCCGCACATGGCCGTTGTGGAATTCCACGTCTTCTTCGCTGACTTTGTATTGCCGCGCGGCAAACTCCACCAGGCGTTTCTTGATGGTCTCTGCAGCGTTTTGTGCAGCTTTACCGTTCAAGTCCGCACCGCTGGACGCTGCGGTCGGCGAGGTGTTCGGCACTTTGTCGGTGTTGGTCGCGGTGATCTGCACGCGGTCCATTTCCACCTGGAACACTTCGGCCACCACCTGCGCAACCTTGGTGTTCAGGCCCTGGCCCATTTCCGTGCCGCCATGGTTCAGGTGGATGCTGCCGTCGGTGTAGACATGCACCAAGGCGCCTGCCTGGTTGAGGAAGCTGGCAGTGAAGGAGATGCCGAATTTCACCGGGGTCAGCGCCAAACCTTTTTTCAGGATCGGGCTGTTGGCGTTGTAGCGACGGATCGCTTCGCGGCGCTCGGCGTACTGGCTGCTTGCTTCCAGTTCGGCGGTCATTTCCTCGAGCATGTTGTGCTCGACGGTCTGGTAGTAATGGGTGACGTTGCGCTCGGTCTTGCCGTAATAGTTGGCCTTGCGCACCGCCAGCGGATCGAGGGCCAGATGACGGGCGATGGCGTCCATCACTTCTTCGATGGCGACCATGCCCTGCGGGCCGCCGAAACCACGGTAAGCAGTGTTCGAGGCGGTGTTGGTCTTGCAGCGATGACCGTTGATGGTCGCGTCGCCCAGGTAATACGAGTTGTCCGAGTGGAACATCGCCCGGTCGACGATCGAGTTCGACAGGTCCGGCGAGCAGCCGCAGTTGCCCGCCAGTTCCAGCTGGATGCCGTGCAGGCGCCCGCTGTCGTCAAAACCCACGTCATATTCGACATAGAAGGGATGGCGTTTGCCGGTCATCAGCATGTCTTCGACCCGTGGCAAACGCATCTTGGTCGGTTGGCCGGTCAGGTGCGCGATCACCGCACACAGGCAGGCCGGGCTCGCCGCCTGGGTTTCCTTGCCGCCGAAACCACCGCCCATGCGGCGCATGTCGACGACGATCTTGTTCATCGACACGTCCAGCACTTCGGCCACCAGTTTCTGCACTTCGGTGGGGTTTTGCGTGGAGCAGTAAACGATCATGCCGCCGTCTTCGGTAGGCATTACCGAAGAGATCTGGGTTTCCAGGTAAAAGTGCTCCTGGCCGCCGATGTGCAATGTGCCCTGGATGCGATTTTTTGCCGTCGCCAGCGCGCCTGCCGAATCACCGCGTTCATGGGTATGGCTGTCCAGCACGAAATGCTTTTTGCGAAAGGCTTCGACCACGTCCAGCACCGGTTCCAGATCTTCGTATTCGATCACTGCGGCCATGGCGGCTTTGCGTGCGGTCTCCAGGTCACGGGCGGCCACGGCCAGCACCACCTGGCCGACGAACTGCACGGTGTCGATGGCCAGCAATGGGTCACCGGGCATCAGCGGACCGATGTCTTTCAGCCCCGGAACGTCTTCGTGGGTGATGGCGATGCGCACACCTTCGAAGGCATAGCAGGGCGAGGTGTCGATGCTGATGATCTTCGCATGGGCGCGGTCCGACAGGCGTGCATAAACGTGCAGCTGATTGGGGAATTCCAGGCGGTCGTCGATGTACTGCGCTTCACCGGACACATGCTTGGCGGCGCTGTCGTGCTTGACGCTGCGGCCGACACCGGTGGTCAGGTCCTTGGCGAACAGTTCAGCCAGTTCGGCCTGGGTCTTCTCTACGGCGTGATGGTTAGACATAAGCGGTCACCCGAGTCTCGATGTGCGGTGTTTGCAGTTCGATGAAGTATTTGCGCAGCAGGTTCTGCGCGCTGAGCAGGCGATATTCCTTGCTGGCGCGGAAGTCCGAGAGCGGGGTGAAATCTTCGGCCAGGGCGGCGCAGGCGCGTTCGACAGTGGCGCTGTTGAACGGCGCATTGCGCAGGACGTTTTCGCAGGCGCTGGCGCGTTTCGGAATCGCCGCCATGCCGCCGAAAGCCACGCGGGCATCGGCAATCACACCGTTTTGGAGGCGGATATTGAAAGCCGCGCAAACTGCCGAGATATCATCGTCCAGACGCTTGGACACCTTGTAGGCGCGGAACAATTGTTCAGCGCTGGCGCGCGGCATGATGATCTTCTCGATGAATTCGCTTTCCTGACGCGCCGTGACGCGGTAGTCGATGAAGTAATCTTCCAGAGCCATGGTGCGGCGGGTTTCGTCCTTGCACAGCACGATCTGAGCGCCGAGGGCAATCAGCAGGGGAGGCGAATCACCGATGGGTGAAGCGTTGCCGATGTTGCCGCCCAGGGTGCCCTGGTTGCGGATCTGCAGGGAAGCGAAACGCTGCAGCAATTCGCCGAAATCCGGGTACTCGGCCTTAAGGGCGTCGTAGCAGTCGGAAAGGGCGGTGGCGGCGCCGATTTCCAGGCGGTCGTCGAAGCGTTCGATGCGCTTCATTTCGGCGACGTTGCCGACGTAGATCATCACCGGCAGGGTGCGGTGGAACTGCGTCACTTCCAGTGCCAGGTCCGTGCCGCCCGCCAGCAGGCGTGCCTGTGGATAAGCGTCGTAGAGGTCGGCCAGATCGGCCACGGTCAGCGGCACCAGGCAGCGTTTGTCGCCACTGTTGAGTTCGCCGATATCGGTGGGCGCGATGGCTTTCAGGCGGGCAATGGTTTCGGCTTCACGGGCGTCGAACTGGTCCGGTTTTTTGCCGCAGCAGGATTGCTGGGCCGCTTCCAGGATCGGCCGATAACCGGTGCAGCGGCACAGGTTGCCTGCAAGGGCTTCGTGGGCCTTGTGCGAGTCCGGTTCATCGCTGTTCTTTTGCAGGGCGAACAGCGACATCACGAAACCGGGGGTGCAGAAGCCGCATTGCGAGCCGTGGCACTCGACCATGGCTTTCTGCACGCTGTGCAACTCGCCTTGGTGTTTGAGGTCTTCGACACTGATCAGTTGTTTGCCGTGCAGGGACGAAACGAACGTCAGGCACGAATTGAGGCTGCGATAGCGAATGTGTTCGCGGCCCGCTTCATCCGTCTGCAACTCGCCCACCACCACGGTGCACGCGCCACAGTCACCGCTGGCGCAGCCTTCTTTGGTGCCGGGTTTGCCCACATGGTCGCGCAGATAATTGAGCACGGTCAGGTTCGGGTCCAGGGCGTGCTCGCTACGGAGTTCCTGGTTTAGTAAAAACTGGATCACGGAAGGCCTCGCAGACTCATTATTGTTGTTAACCGACTTGAACCGAATTTAGCAGGTCTGACTTTCCGGTCAATGATTTTCTGACTTAAAGGTCAGGAAAATGCATTTCGTCGATCAACGACTCGTTCCTACAGTATTGACCCTCGCGGGATAGCCTGCTTTTTGCTTGAATCGTGCCAAAAACCGCCGCCCGGGCACTCCGCCATGACGTATCAATTGCGCTACACTGCGCCGCTTGTGCAAATCGAAGAGTTTGAAGGACAACCATGACGTTCAAGGCGCCGGACAGCCTCGCCGAGCAAATCGCTCACCACCTCGCCGAACGCATCATTCGCGGTGAAATGAAGCCCGGGGAGCGCATCCAGGAACAGAAGGTCACGCAGGCGCTCGACGTCAGCCGTGGTTCTGTCCGCGAGGCCTTGCTGATTCTCGAGCGTCGCCATCTGATCGCGATCCTGCCGCGACGTGGTGCCCATGTAACCGAACTCACCGCGCACAAGGTGCGGAGCCTGTGCACGCTGATGAGCGAGATGTACATCCTGCTGGCCAACGCCGTGGCCACCGGCTGGAAAGTCCAGGCCGACCTGGCGCCGTTCGTGCAGATTCAGCAGCGCCTGACCGCCAGTTACGAACGTCAGGACATTCATGCCTTCGTCGACGACAGTTTCAACGTGATGCGTGCCACGTACCCGTTCGCCGACAATCCCTATCTGCAGGAAACCGTCGAGAATCTGCAGCCGGCCATGAGCCGTGCCTACTTCCTGGCGCTGGATCAGCGCAAGGCCTCGATGAGCGAGTACCTGGAGCTGTTCGAGCGCCTGCTCGCCGCGGTGATCGCCCGTGACTTTCCACAGATTCGCCAAGTGCTGACGGCTTACGGTCAGCGCAGTTGCGATCTGGTGATCTCTGCCCTGACGGACGCCTGAGCGTGCGGCTAAAGTGCATCAAGCTGGCGGGGTTCAAATCCTTCGTCGATCCGACCACGGTGAACTTCCCCAGTAACATGGCGGCGGTGGTCGGACCCAATGGTTGCGGCAAGTCGAACATCATCGACGCCGTGCGCTGGGTGATGGGCGAAAGCTCGGCCAAGAACTTGCGTGGCGAGTCGATGACCGACGTCATCTTCAATGGCTCCACCAGCCGCAAGCCGGTGAGTCAGGCGAGCATCGAACTGGTGTTCGATAACTCCGACGGCACACTGCTCGGTGAATACGCGGCCTATGCGGAGATTTCCATCCGCCGCAAAGTAACCCGTGATAGCCAGACCACCTACTACCTCAACGGCACCAAATGCCGGCGCCGTGACATCACCGACATCTTCCTCGGCACCGGCCTGGGTCCGCGCAGTTACTCGATCATCGAGCAGGGGATGATCTCCAAGCTGATCGAGTCCAAGCCCGAAGACCTGCGCAACTTCATCGAAGAAGCGGCGGGCATCTCCAAGTACAAGGAGCGCCGGCGCGAGACTGAAAACCGCATTCGTCGAACCCATGAAAACCTGGAGCGACTGACCGACCTGCGCGAAGAGCTGGAGCGTCAACTTGAACGCTTGCACCGCCAGGCCGAGGCCGCCAAGAAGTACCAGGAGTACAAGGGCGAGGAGCGTCAGCTCAAGGCACAACTGTCAGCCCTGCGCTGGCAGGATCTGAACGATCAGGTCGGCCAGCGTGAGGGGATCATTGGCACCCAGGAAATCAGTTTCGAAGCCTTGGTGGCCGAGCAGCGCAATGCCGATGCCAGCATCGAACGCTTGCGGGACGGGCACCATGACCTGTCAGAACGCTTCAATCTGGTGCAGGGACGCTTCTATTCGGTCGGTGGTGATATCGCCCGGGTCGAGCAGAGCATTCAGCACGGCCAGCAGCGTTTGCGCCAGCTGCAGGACGATTTGAAAGAAGCCGAGCGCGCGCGCCTGGAAACCGAGTCGCACCTGGGCCATGACCGTACCTTGCTGCTGACCCTCGGTGAAGAGCTGGACATGCTCATCCCCGAGCAGGAAGTCACCAGCGCCGCTGCCGAAGAAGCCGCCGCCGCACTGGAAGAATCCGAAACCACCATGCATGGCTGGCAGGAGCAGTGGGACACGTTCAACCTGACCGCCGCCGAGCCGCGGCGTCAGGCCGAAGTTCAGCAATCGCGAATCCAGCAGCTGGAAACCAGCCTTGAGCGTCTGGCCGATCGCCAGAAGCGTCTGGGCGAAGAGCGTGCCTTGCTTGCCGCGGACCCGGAGGACGCGGCGATCATGGAACTCAGCGAGCAACTCGCTGAATCCGAGGCAACCCTGGAAGATTTGCAGACCAGTGAAGAAGCTCAGGTCGAAAAGCTCGAGCAACTGCGCCAGCAATTGCAGCAAACCCTGTCGGCGCAGCAGCAGGCCCAGGGTGATTTGCAACGGCTCAACGGGCGTCTGGCGTCGCTGGAAGCCTTGCAGCAAGCGGCCCTCGATCCAGGCACCGGTACTGCCGAGTGGCTGCGTGATCAACATCTGGCGGATCGCCCGCGGCTGGCCGAAGGCCTGAACGTTGAAGCCGGTTGGGAGCTGGCGGTGGAAACCGTGTTGGGTGCCGATCTGCAAGCGGTGCTGGTGGACGATTTCAACGCTTTCGATCTGTCCGGGTTTGCCCAGGGCGACCTGCGTTTGCTCAGCCCGGCCAGCGATGGCGTGCGTGTGCCGGGCAGCTTGCTCGACAAGGTCGAGGCGCAGATTGATCTGTCGCCGTGGTTGGGTCAGGTCAAACCGGTCGAGAGTCTTGAACAGGCCCTGGCTTTACGCGGGCAATTGGCCGTCGGGCAGAGCCTGATCAGCCGCGACGGTTATTGGGTCGGCCGGCATTTCCTGCGGGTGCGGCGTGCCAGCGAAGCGGAAAGCGGGGTTCTGGCCCGGGGGCAGGAAATCCAGCAGTTGAGCCTTGAGCGTGAAGAGCGTGAAGCCGCCGTCGAAGCCCTGGAAACCCAGCTTCAAAACCTGCGCGCGCAACAGCGCCAGCAGGAAAACGGTCGCGAACACTTGCGTCGATTGCTGCAAGACGAAGCCCGTCAGCAAGGTGAATTGAAAGCCCAGTTGTCGGCCGGCAAAGCCAAGGCCGAACAGCTGACCCTGCGCCGCACCCGACTCGATGAAGAACTCGCCGAGTTGAATGAACAGCGCGCGTTGGAGCACGAGCACATCGGCGAAGCGCGCCTGCAATTGCAGGAAGCCCTCGACAGCATGGCGCTGGACACCGAGCAGCGCGAGTTACTGTTGGCCCAACGCGACAGCTTGCGCGAGCGGCTGGACCGGGTGCGTCAGGAAGCGCGGCAACACAAGGATCACGCCCATCAACTGGCGGTGCGCCTCGGTTCCCTGCGGGCGCAGCACGATTCGACGCGCCAGGCGCTGGAGCGACTGGAAATGCAGTCCGAACGCCTGACCGAAAAGCGTGAGCAGTTGAGCCTCAATCTGGAGGAGGGCGAGGCACCGCTGGAAGAGTTGCGCCTGAAACTTGAAGAGTTGCTCGACAAGCGCATGACCGTCGACGAAGAACTCAAGACCGCGCAGATCGCCCTCGAAGACGCCGACCGCGAACTGCGCGACGCCGAGAAGCGCCGCAGCCAGGCCGAGCAGCAATCGCAGTTGATCCGCAGTCAGCTCGAACATCAGCGCATGGAATGGCAAGCCCTGACCGTGCGACGCAAAGCCTTGCAGGACCAATTGCTCGAAGACGGTTACGACCTGCACGGCGTGCTCGCCACACTGACCGCCGAGGCCAGCGAAAAGGCCGCCGAGGAAGAACTTGAGCGCATTGCCGCGCGGATTGCGCGCCTCGGTGCGATCAACCTCGCGGCCATTGACGAATACCAGCAACAATCCGAGCGTAAACGTTATCTGGATGCGCAAAACGACGATCTGGTGGAAGCGCTTGAGACACTGGAAAACGTGATTCGCAAGATCGACAAGGAAACCCGCAACCGCTTCAAGGATACCTTTGATCAGATCAATGGCGGTTTACAGGCGCTTTTCCCAAAAGTTTTCGGTGGAGGTCGCGCGTATTTGGAACTGACGGGCGAAGATCTACTCGATACAGGGGTGACGATCATGGCGCAGCCGCCCGGAAAGAAGAACAGCACCATCCATTTGCTCTCCGGTGGCGAAAAAGCCCTGACGGCATTGGCCCTGGTTTTTGCGATCTTCAAGTTGAACCCGGCGCCGTTCTGCATGCTCGACGAGGTTGACGCGCCATTGGATGACGCTAACGTGGGACGCTACGCACGGCTGGTCAAAGAGATGTCGCAGACGGTGCAGTTCATCTATATCACCCACAACAAGATCGCCATGGAAATGGCCGAACAATTGATGGGGGTGACGATGCATGAACCCGGTTGTTCGCGACTGGTGGCAGTGGATGTCGAGGAGGCGATGGCGATGGTGGATGCCTGATTTGTATCTGTAGGATGGATACTACGGGCTTATAGGACTTTTTTACTTGTCCTGACTTGCTGGCCAATCGACATATTCGCTGAAGCCATAGTGACAGACGGTGTAAAGTTGCCTTTGGTCGTGCTAGTTTAATGTCAATTTTTCGTATACGTGGGCAAAACGCCTGTCAGAACATAGAGTTGGCGCCACGTTTTAAAGCGGTTTACAGGTTGTAAACCCCTTATTTTTCAGCATTTTTTATAGAGGCACGGGATTACATGGAAATCGGTCTGCGCGAGTGGCTGATCGTCATCGGCATTATTGTCATTGCCGGTATTCTTTTTGATGGCTGGCGCCGCATGCGCGGCGGCAAGGGAAAACTGAAATTCCGTCTTGACCGAAGTCTGTCCAACCTGCCGGACGAGGACACCAGCGCCGAGCTGTTGGGCCCGTCCCGCGTGCTGGACAACCACAAGGAACCGCAACTGGACGAGCAGGATCTGCCGTCGGTGAGCATGCCGGCACGCGAGCCTCGTGAATCGGGTTCCAAGCGCGGCAAGCGTGGTGGTGAGCCGTCCCAGGGCGATATGAATCTGAGTCTCGATCTGGATGGCGGTCCAAGCTTCAGCAGCCGCGACGACGATTTCGTCGAAGACACCAAGGCTTCGCCTTCGGTCAGCGACAAAGAACAGCCACAAGCTGAAGAAGTGTTGGTGATCAGCGTGATTTGCCGCGATGCGGCCGGTTTCAAAGGTCCGGCGCTGTTGCAGAACATTCTGGAAAGCGGTCTGCGCTTTGGCGAAATGGATATTTTCCATCGTCACGAAAGCATGGCGGGGAATGGCGAAGTGCTGTTCTCCATGGCCAACGCAGTCAAGCCAGGGGTTTTCGATCTGGATGACATCGACCACTTCAGCACACCGGCGGTGAGCTTCTTCCTGGGGCTGCCAGGCCCGCGTCATCCGAAGCAGGCCTTCGACGTGATGGTGGCGGCGGCTCGCAAGCTGTCGCAAGAGCTGAACGGCGAACTGAAAGACGATCAGCGCAGCGTGCTGACCGCCCAGACGATCGAGCACTATCGTCAGCGCATCGTTGAATTCGAGCGTCGCGCACTGACCCAGAAACGATAAGGGCGCTTCTGTGGCGGGGGAGCTTGCTCCCGCTGGGCTGCGAAGCGGCCCCAAGGCCATCCACCTCGTTGTGCCAGGTACGATGAGATTGCAGGATTTACGACGGCTATGCCGCCGAGCGGGAGCTAGCTCCCTCGCCACAATGTCCATAGCCTTAAGCTACTGTGATTTAGAAGATTGAGCAGCCTCGGCTGCTCTTTTGCTTTATGAGAGAACACCCATGACTGCCGCCAAAGACCGCATTCTAGAACTGCGTGCCGAGCTGGATCTGCACAACTATCGCTACCACGTGCTGGATGAGCCGAGCATTCCGGACGTCGAGTACGATCGGTTGTTCAACGAGCTCAAGGCACTCGAAGCCGCCAATCCCGAATTGATCACCAGCGACTCGCCGACCCAGCGGGTGGGCAGCGCGGCGTTGTCGGCATTCACCCAGGTGCGTCATGAAGTGCCGATGCTCAGCCTCGGCAACGCCTTCGAAGAAACCGATATGCGCGAATTCGATCGCCGGGTAACGGAGGGGCTGGACCTGCCGGCCGGCGACCTGTTCGGTGGTGGTGCGGCGGTTGAGTACAGCTGCGAACCCAAACTCGATGGCCTGGCGGTCAGCCTGTTGTATCAGGAGGGTGTACTGGTGCGTGGTGCCACGCGCGGCGACGGCACCACCGGTGAAGACATCAGTGTCAACGTGCGTACCGTGCGTAACATCCCGCTCAAGCTGCACGGCACGGGCTGGCCGGCAACCCTGGAAGTACGCGGCGAAGTGTTCATGTCCAAGGCTGGATTCGAGCGGCTCAACGCCACACAGCTGGAAGTCGGCGGCAAGACGTTCGCCAACCCGCGCAATGCGGCGGCGGGCAGTTTGCGGCAACTGGACTCGAAGATCACCGCCAATCGGCCACTGGAATTCTGCTGCTACGGGATCGGCCAGGTGTCAGAGGATATCGCCGACACGCACATCGGCAATTTGCAGCAGCTCAAAGCCTGGGGCATGCCGATCAGCCATGAGCTGAAACTGGCGAACGGCATTGATGCGTGCCTGGATTACTACCGCGACATCGGCGAACGCCGCAACGCGTTGCCCTATGAAATCGACGGCGTAGTGTTCAAGGTCAACAGCATCGCCTCCCAGCGTGAGCTGGGTTTCCGCGCCCGCGAACCGCGCTGGGCCATCGCTCATAAATTCCCGGCCATGGAAGAGCTCACCGAATTGCTCGACGTGGAATTCCAGGTCGGCCGCACCGGTGCGGTCACGCCAGTGGCACGCCTGAAGCCGGTCAAGGTCGCGGGTGTCACCGTGGCCAACGCGACGCTGCACAATATGGATGAGGTGGCGCGTCTGGGGCTGATGATCGGCGACACGGTGATCATTCGCCGCGCCGGTGACGTGATTCCGCAAGTGGTGCAAGTGGTCACCGAGCGGCGTCCGGAAAACGCGCGGCCGGTGCAGATTCCGGAGCAATGCCCGGTCTGCGGTTCCCATGTCGAACGCACGCAACTGGTCAAGCGCAGCAAGGGTCGCGAGACGGTCAGCGAAGGCGCGGTGTATCGCTGTGTCGGTCGACTGGCCTGCGGCGCACAACTCAAGCAGGCGATCATTCACTTCGTTTCCCGTCGGGCGATGGACATCGAAGGCCTGGGCGACAAGAGCGTCGAGCAACTGGTGGATGAGGGGCTGGTGAGTTCGCCTGCTGATCTCTATGCCTTGAAGTTCGAGGATATTGTCGATCTGGAAGGCTTTGCCGAACTGTCGAGCCGGAAGTTGCTCGGTGCCATCGAAGACAGCAAGAAACCGGGCCTGGCGCGCTTCATCTACGCCCTCGGGATTCCCGATGTCGGCGAAGAGACGGCCAAGGTGCTGGCGCGCTCGCTGGGGTCGCTTGCGCGAGTGCAGCAAGCGCTGCCGCAAGTGCTGACTTACTTGCCGGATGTCGGCCTGGAAGTGGCCCATGAGATTCACAGTTTCTTTGAGGATGCGCATAACCGGCAGGTCATCGCCGATCTGCTCAGGCACGGCTTGCAGATTCAGGATCAGGGCGAACTGGGCGCCGAATTTGCCGCCAGCACTACCCTCGGTGGTTTCCTCGACAAGCTGCACATTCCTTCGGTCGGACCGGGCGGGGCGCAGAAGCTGGCCGACAGGTTCGGTTCGTTGCAAGGGGTGATCGACGCCGACTGGCTGGACATGCGCCAGGCGCTGCCGGAGAAGCAGGCCAATTCGGTTCGGGAGTTTTTTGCCGTCGAGGACAATCGCCTGCTTGCGGTCTCGGCCGAAAAGCAATTGGCCGATTTCGGTATGCACTGGCACAGCGAAAAGAAAGTCGTGGAAGGTTTGCCGCTGGCCGGTCAGACCTGGGTGCTGACCGGTTCGCTGGAGTTGATGAGCCGCGATGTGGCCAAGGACAAGCTCGAAAGCCTCGGCGCCAAGGTCGCCGGCTCGGTATCGGCCAAGACCCATTGTGTGGTGGCAGGGCCGGGGGCGGGGTCGAAGTTGACCAAGGCCAATGAGCTGGGGCTCAAGGTGCTGGATGAAGAGGCGTTTGTCGTTTTCTTGAAGGATCACAACATTTCGGTCTGATACCAAACTTGTGGCGAGGGAGCTTGCTCCCGCTGGAGCGCGAAGCGGTCCCCTCAGCCTCGGCGCCTGCTGCGCAGGCG